>JACRNK010000068.1 GCA_016234985.1 Deltaproteobacteria bacterium | reverse complement strand
TTTATCATATCCCAGTTCATAACAGCTTTATGAGCCTGACTACTTGCAATAAGGTTCTTACATTCTTCATGCGAAGGAGTAATTGCCGTATCACTCCTGACTCCTGACTCCTGACTCCTGACTTCATTTGACGCTTCTTCCACCCAATCAGTCACTATAAAAATTGTTGCCTTGATATTGTATTTCTTTAAAATCTGGAAGGCATACACATAATTATCAAGATAGCCGTCATCAAAGGTGATCGCAACAGCTTTTCCGCTTACTGCGCTCTTTTCGTCGGCATATGAAACAATTTCTTCAGCGCTTAGTGTTCTATACCCTGCCTCTTTCAAAAACCGCATCTGTGCTTCAAAGACATCGGGGTTTACGGTAACCATATCGCCTTTGTGCGGGCTTACATGGTGATACATGAAAACAGGAACAGGGTTCATTTTTTATTTTCCGTAATAATAGATTTATAAAAATCATACAAATTCTTTACCATTACATCAACACTGTATTTTATTTCCACAATCCGTCTTCCTTCATCTCCCATCTTTTTCATTTTGTCCCTACTCTTAAGAAGGTTGATTATTGCGTCTGCAAGGGCAGCAGAATTTCCAGGCTCTACAAGCATCCCCGAAACACCTTCGTTAACTACCTCGGGAACGCCGCCAACCCTTGTTCCCACCACTGGCTTGCTCATGGCCATTGCCTCAAGAAACGATGTCCCCAGCGCCTCTTGCAATGTGGGCAATACAAATAAATCTATTGTTTTTAATATCTCCGGTATATCCTTTCTCAAACCAAGTAGTTTGACACTTCCGGCTATTCCAAGCTCCGACAGTTTTTTTTCTATATTTTCCCTTTGAGGACCGTCGCCTGCAAAGAGAAAAGTTACATTCGGGATTTCCTTTAAAACAAAAGGTATTGCGTCAAGCAACGTATGGTGTCCCTTTTTCCGCCTTAAGATGGCTATTGTTCCTACAATGACAGCATCTGGTGATATGCCCAGAGCTTCCCTTGAAACAGCTTTTACAACATCTATGTTAAAGACTTCCAAATCAACGCCTGTTGGAATGCTTAACACCTTGTCTGCTGCTATGCCTTTTTCTTCAACAAGATATTTTCTAACATATTCGCTGACTGTCACAACCTTGTGCGGAAAAATGGAGTATGTAATTTTAGATGTTATTGGCAGCGCAAGATGCCTTGTTCTGACAACCTTCGGCTTCATTTTAGAAAGCCTTCCTGCTATTGCGCCAATCATGCTGTCCTTGCCACTATGGGTGCAAACGATATTCACATTTTCTTGCTTTATAATCTTTAAGATGGATAAAATTGCAGATGGTGAAATGCTGCTGTCCATCCTCACTGCTCTTATCTCTATGCCATTTTCAGCCCCAACCTTTGCCAGCTTGCTGTCAGATGGGCACGCAATAATTACCCTTACGCCCATTTTTTTCAACCCAATGGATTCCTTGAGTGTCCTGTTTTCCTGTCCTCCCCATCCTTTTGAGGATTCTGTGTGTAAGATTGTTAAAGCCATTTTACCTTTTTAAATACCTTTCTATTATCTCCATCACCTCATCAACGCCTATATCTTCAAGGCAATCGCTTACCTTGTTTCCATCGCATCCATCTTTTCCGCAGGGGATGCATTTTTTATTATAAGGGTTTTCTTGCCCCTCGTATTCATTTTCCCACGGCCCCCAGTGGAATGCCCCTGAAGGCCCAAAAAGAGCCACTACAGGCGTATTAACCGCAGCGGCTATATGCATAGGCGCCGAGTCCACGCCAAAAAAAAGCCTTGCCCTTTTTGAAATAGCGCCGAGTTTTTTAAGGTCTATATTCCCGATAAAGGAAATGGGTTTGTTTTTTACAAACCCAATAATCCTGTTTGCCTTATCCATTTCTCTTTTATCAGGACTGCATGTTACAATGACTTTTGCTTTATATTGCTCCTGAATCCGGTCAATGACATCCGCTACAGCCTCATCTTTCCAGCATTTAAAAAGCCAGCGGGAGGTTGGGTGGATATGGACGATAATATCTTGTTCTCTTACGCCTTTTTCTCTCAGGATATTTTTTAACCATTCCTCATCTTGCTCTGGAATATAAAAATCAACGGCTAAAGGCGGGCGGGGACAAGCCCCGCCCCTACGGTCTCCCACCTTTATACCTGCCCTTTCCAAAAGTTCGAGGTTTTGAAGAACAGTATGTTTGTCTCTATCAATAGAGAATCTATGGGTATATAAAAATTTTTTACCGGCAAATCCTTCAGCCTGCTCATGCCCTATCCTATATCTTGCCCCGCTTAAAAATGAATAGAGCGCAGGCCTGTCGCCGCCTGTCAGATCTATTGCCATATCAAAGCCTTGCTCCCTCAGCTTTTTCACAAAATAAAACTCATATCTCGCCCTTGGGAGCAGAGGCTGTTTCAGTATAGACCGGTCTATCGACAATACCTCTGCAATAAGCGGATTGTCTTTAAGCGCATCTTCTGTTCCTGAGTTTACAAGCGCTGTTATCCGGGCATCAGGAAAGGCATCTTTTAACATCCGTATGGCAGGGGTTATAAGCAGCACATCGCCGATATGACGAAGTTTGATGACAAGGATTTTTTTTATATTTTTGAACTCATTGCTCATCTCTCATTGCTCATTGCTGTTTTTTCATCTCCATGAGTTTTGCGTATTTTGAAAAGGTATATGCCGCATAAAGACCGGATAGCATAACGCCGCTGTAACCTTCCAGAAAACCTTTTTGCAAAAGAAACATCTTGAAAAAAGTGAAACAAGGCCTTAAAGTCAAATCTACCAATCCGGCGCTTTTTCCGTTTTTAAGCATCCCCTCTGCTGCAAGGGTTGAATATCTGTCCATCCTCTTTAGATAATCGCTTACATCCCTGTATGTGTAATGCTCTAAGGGATTTTTAAGATAGCCGGTCTTTCCTTCTATCCCAACAGCCTCATGCACATCGCGTTCGTTAAAGCGGCCTTTATCTTTTTTATATAGCCTCAAGTTATAATCAGGATACCAGCCGCAATACCTTATCCATCGGTCGCCAAAGAAATTCTTACGGGGTATGAAATACCCATCGCAGCCGCCATTGTTCAAAACCGCTTCTATCTCTTTCCTCAGTTCAGGTGTAACCCTCTCATCCGCATCAATATTGAAAATCCAGTTATTTTTAGCCCTGCCTGCAATCAGATTCTTCTGTTTGCCAAAACCCTGCCACTGGTCAACAAAAACCTTTGCGCCATAATCTTTGCAAATCTGAACAGTTTTATCACTGCTCCCCGAATCCGACACAAGTATTTCATCAGCCCATTGGACGCTTTCAAGACAGGCGCGGATATTCGCTTCTTCGTTGAGGGTTATGATGGTGACGGAAATCTTTTGCATACTATATAAGGCTTAAAAGCAATCATAACATAGCATAGAATAAGAGAAAAAAGAAGTTTTAATTGAGTTGTTTTTGCATCAAGCCGTTTTTAAATTGACACCCATGCATCTGTGTGATATAGCTCAATAAACTTATGACCAACATCCCTTTTGGGATGTTGGAAAGGTCTATCTAATAACTTGTTATGCCTATTAGGGAGTGGCAATGTCCAAAACCAGAATAACCGTGGCCACCGTTGGGCACATGCCTGTCGACTTCAATAGGCAGAAGATTAAAGAGTGGGAGTCATCCGTATTTGAAATAGTCGATGGGATAGAAAGCTACTCGCTAACCTGCGACTCAGATGGTTATGGCTGGGAATTTACCGACAAGGCCATTGAAGAAGTTCTGCCGAATAAATTCAATGGCGAATTTCTAATCGCCATTGTGAACGTACCAATAGAGTTAAATTGGTATTCGCGGCGGCTGTCCGCAAATAGGGTCGTCTTTTCGTTCCACGAGATTAAAGAGATTCTTAGATTCTCAAACATTCCCCTGGAAAACGTTATCTATCGCCTGCTCTATGCGTATACCCTGCTGTATAAGCGTAGCGGTAATCGTATCCCGGAAACCGCAGAGCATACCAATTTCACTCATGACGAAACGCGGGGATGTCTATTCGACATGAATGGAATCAAAACCGACGTCGTGTATTCATGCCACAACCCTATCATCTGCTCAGATTGCGTGGAGCGGCTTAGGCGAGAGAGAGTATCTGACGAAACGATTACCCAATGCCAGAATGAAATTCAACGAATCCGAAAGGCAATGTTTTACCGAATCACAGACTTCGTTAAAAAACATCCATTGTGGTCGCTGGCCATTTCTGGAGTGACGGCAATTGTTTTAGGGGCGGCAGGGTCCGTGCTTGGCTCGTATGTATTTGAAGCAATCAGAAAACAGGCATAACACGTCGCTCAACCTGACTCGCTACTTCGGCGCTTCGCGCCTCGTAGCTCGCAGGTTAGCTTGGCGTTAGTTTGAAAGTTCGATAGGAGCTCTAAAGAGAAAAAAGAGAAAAAAGAGAGAAAAAAGGGGACAGATTTATTTTAAAAATAATCCGGAATTATTGATTTTCCTTCTCTCTTTTGGTAATCTTCTAAATATAGGAGGGTATACATGAAACTTACCGCAATTATTGAACGTGAAGACAATGGATATGTGTCCCTGTGCCCTGAGTTGGATATAGCAAGCCAGGGAGATACCATTGAACAGGCTCGAAACAATCTTAAAGAGGCATTGGAACTCTTCTTTGAAACAGCATCATCTGAAGAGGTAAAAGAACGTCTCTATAGCGAAGTTTTCATAACGCAAGTTGAGGTTGCTGTTGGGTAAGCTCCGCGTCCTTTCCGGTAAAGAGGTCTGCTCTGTTTTGGAAAGATATGGATTCATAGAAGTGCGGCGTCGCGGCAGCCACATCGTAATGCAGAAGAAATTGTCTCAAGGAACAATAACGGTTCCAGTCCCAAATCATCACGAAATCAGAATCGGAACTCTGCAATCAATCATCCGCCAATCGGGACTGCCCAAGTATGAGTTTGAAACATTGAAGCATAAATATATTTTGACACCTAATAATTCAGTTTGACTGCCTCATCTATCAGCATCACCGGGATACCATCCTTTACGGGATACACGAGCCTGCACGCATCGCAGACAAGCCCGTCCCCTTTCTCCGTCAACTTTATTTCGCCCTTGCACTTGGGACATGCAAGGATGTCTAATAGTTCTTTGTCAATCGGCATATAATCTCCTTTCTAAATTTTAGATTTTGAATTTTGAATTTTGAATTCTGTTGCTCCAAGCCTCATATATTCGATGCCGCCTATCAACCCAAGCATAACCATCACTGTAAAACCGGCAAGGGAAATGCTTAATGCCTGCGCATCCGTAGTTCCGACCTTTGTAAAAAGATATACAAATGCGCCTTCCCGCAGGCCGAGACCTGACAGAGAAATCGGTATCATTGAGATAGACACGGCAATAGGCACAAAAAGGAAAAAATATCCCATAGATACTGTCATGCCAAAGCCCTTTGATATAAGATAAAATATGCTGATACTTATAAATTGTATAACGAACGACACTCCAAACGCCTTTAAAAGAATAATGGGTTTGCTTTTATACAGCATGACCGCATTATAAAGCGATTCAATCTTTTCATTTATGCCGAACAGCTTTATCTTGCCGATTATTACGAGCGCCCAATTATGCAAGCCTTTGTTCCATAAAATAAGGCTTGATAAAAAGAATGTGGCTGCAAGCGCTATGATAAGGGTTGGGGCATAGGTATCTTTTATGTAGCTGTAGCCAAACATAAGCGAGACAACTGCAATAGTAACCAGGGCAAAGAAACCGGTAAATCTGTCTAAAAATACCGAGGCAAGGGAGTTTCCGCCCTTTCCTGAGAATTTATACAGGTAATAGCTTTTCACCACATCGCCGCCTATGGCTGAGGGAAGAAAGATATTAAAAAACATGCCCACATAATACAAAGAAACTAATTTTAAAAACGGCACATGAATTCCTGCATTAGGCAGAAATAAAGACCATCTGTATGTGGATATAATCTGTGAGACCGCATATAAAAGCGCCACTACCGCAAGTATCAGGAAATTCATAGACTGCATAATTGCCCAGACATTCCCCATATCCGCCTTTTTAAAGAGGAAAACGAGAAGGGCGATGCTGACTGATATCTTCAAGGTTAAAAATATAATTTTCTTCATCCCGTCTCCTTATCTAATAACCTTTTTAAGAGTATATATCGGCTTGCCCTGCGATTCATGATAAATCCTTGCAAGCATCTCGCCGAGAAGCCCCATGACGACAAGCTGCGCTCCAAGAATTATAAACAATATAGCCAGCAAAAGAAGCGGCCTGCCGCCTATCTGATGGCCGAGTATCAGTTTGTCATAACTTAGATACAGGGATATTAAAAAACCTGCTCCGCCCAATATCAGGCCAGGCGAGCCAAAGGCATGTATGGGCCGTGTGGAAAAACTCTGTAGAAATTTTACTGTGATGAGGTCAAGTATAACCCTTATGGTTCTTCCGATGCCGTATTTTGATTTTCCGAATCTTCTCTGGTGGTGTTCCACAACCTCTTCTGCAATTGATGCGCCTGCCCAGCTTGCAATAGCAGGGATAAACCTGTGCATCTCTCCATAGAGCCGCACATGCTTTATAACATCTTTTCTGTATGCCTTTAACGTGCAGCCGTAATCGTGAAGCTCTGTCCCTGTTACCTTTGAGATAAGCCAGTTGGCCATTATTGACGGCAGCCTCCTTGAAAAAAACGGGTCTTTTCTGTTCTTTCTCCACCCGCTTACAACATCATAGTCTTTCGCCTTTTCAACAAGTCTTGGAATATCTTTGGGATTCAAAACCGGCTGCCATTGCAGCGGTCTGGCCGAAATTTCGCCTGAAGCTTACGACAACGACGGTTGCATCCGTTTTTTGAATATCGCTTAAGATTGTGAAACTGTTGTCCTTGCTTCCGTCATCAACAAATATAATTTCGTAGTTCAGCCGGATGCCGGCCATTGCATCCTTTATGGCTTTGTAAAGAACAGGAATGCTTTCTTCTTCATTATATATCGGCACAACTATAGAAACCATATTGTCAGCCAAAACAACCTCCTTAAGACTAGTAAGTATGAATCTCTTTCTCTTTTACACCTTTAAAATTATAACATCTGTATATGGTGGCCCTTCTGACTATTAAATCATTTCTATACGCCTCAAATAGAGGCTCCCTGTCGCAGTTTTCAAAGGCGTCTTCAACAGCGCTATCAAGCTCTGCATCGCCGCCTTTTACATAAACCGCATTTTTGCCCTCTAATAAATTCAAACCGCCCCAGATGTCGTATTGGTTCATTCTCCTGTTGCCGAGGTTTACATTATAGGCAACCGGGTTATCAGGAATATAGAATGCCAGCTCGCTTGTCATCTGATATGTATCGCTGAGTATAAATGTTTCACTATTTTTTGCCATGCCATTATAAATATCGCCCACCTTTAATCCAAGTTCTTTCCATGCTATGACACGGTTAATCGGGGCCTTTGCTTCAATATCCTTTAGTCCGGCTAATTTAAGAAGACCAGGAAAATAAGTGATGGTTGTTGCCAATAATCCGGTAAAAAGCATTACAGCCAATCCCAGCCCAGCCCATTTTTTTAAATTACCACGAAAACGTTCATAAATGCCATCATAAATACCGACACAAGCAAATGCCGTAAAATAGGCCGGGGCTGCCCAGTTCGCCTCAACATCCGCCTGCAAACTTTTTGCCAAGAAAAACAAAAATACCGGCATTGACGTAAAAAAGAGAAGCAGATAATCTCTCTGCCTCTGCCTGAAACCGGCAATGCCTGTCTTTAATGTGCCATACATAACAGCAAGAAAAACAAATGGCGTCAGCACCCCAATCTGAGACCCTAAAAATTCTACGGCAGATGCAATTGATAATATCGGCCCTCTCTCTACATGCGCCTGGCCCATCGTATGCCTCAAAGTAACAAAGTCATGTTGGATATTCCATATTATTACTGGGCTGAATATAACAAGACTTATGATAAATGCAATGTATGGCTCTTTTTTTTTGAGATGGAACCTGTCTTCCCTGTAGAAAAGCAGATATAGCAAGAGACATGGAAAGATGAGAGCCATTGTGTATTTACTCAAAAGACCAAGCCCAACTGCTATGCCTGTTAGATGCCAATAGCCGCCCTTTTCTGTCACTAATGCCTTCCTGCAAAAATATATTGCAAGGCCCCAGAACATGATAAATGGCGCATCGGTTGTCATAAGAACGGAGCCTGCGGCATAAAGAGGCGTAATGGACGGAAGCAAACCTGCAAAGAAACCAGCCCTTTCGCTGTTAAATATATCTCTTGTTACCGTATAAAGGGTCAGCGATACAATTGCGGCAATAATTACCGCTCCTATTCTGACTGAAACTTCATTATTGCCTCCAATCTTTGTGAAAAAGGCTATTACATAGGCAACCATAGGCCCTTTGCTGTAATAGCTCAAATCCAGCCTTCTTGACCAGTCCCAATAATGCGCCTCATCCGGCGAGAGGTTAAACGGCCCATGCCAGATATACCATATACGGAATATGGTCATAATTGAAAGGATGAGGAAAAAATAACGCTTATTGAAAATCATTACCCCTCAGCCTTCAGCCTGTATTTTTTATTAAACCATGCAACAATCGCAGGCATAAGCCTTCTGTCTGCCGCTATGGCAAGGACGGCGCCTGAACTCCCGACCAATGCGCCGCCCATCACATCAAGCGGATAATGAACCCCGACATACACCCTTGAATATGCGACAAGAAAAGCCGGAACAAAAAAGATTAGAGCGTATCTTCTGTAGGTGTAAGACAGATAAACCGCTGCTGCAAAAACATTTGTGGCATGGCCTGAAGGAAATGAAAAAGACTTGGTGCAGCCCGCCAGAATACGAACATCATCAAACGCATTGCACGGCCTAATCCGGTGAATAATGTTTTTCAGGACATCGGTTGCCAAGTCGCTCAACAAGACAGCCGCCACAACAAAGATAAGCGCCTTCCTGTCTTTCCATCTGCCTAGAGCAAAAATTGTAAGCCATGCAAGGATTATGATATTTATAAAATTTGCCTTCGTAGTTATAAAAGGCATGAAGAAATCCAGAAAAGAGGCTGTAACTTTTGTATTCAGGATATAAAAAATGTTTTTGTCAAGTTGCAATATATAATCCACTTGTCGCTCCTCTCTGTGTATAATTTAGTTTAGCCTCTACTACCGGCAGAACATCTCTTACCTCTATCTCCTTCATACACGCATTATCCATGCCCTTGCAAACCCTTGAAAAACATGGGCTGCATGGCAGTTCCTTTCTGACAACACTGTGTATCTTGCCATAAGGCCCTGTCCTCCATGGCGCAGTGGGTCCGAATATGGCAATAACCGGAACACCCATTGCAGCGGCAATATGCATGGGCCCGGAATCAACTGTAATAACCGCAGATGAAAAGCTCATAAGGTGCGCAAGCTCCTTTAAAGTTGTTTTTCCGCTCAGATCTATAATCCGGTTATTAGTCAAAAAGGCAATCTCTTTATTTTTATCATTGTAAGATGCGCCTACAATAACCACCCTGCAAGTAAACCTATCCATTATTTCATTGCATAAACCGGCAAACTTCCCAATATCCCATAATTTTGTTTTCCACCTTGCCATATAGTTAACAATTATAAAAGGCTCACCATCCCCTACAGCATTCGCCCTAAGCAGATCTGAAACTTTTTTCTTTTCATTTTCTGAAATGAAAATAGGAAATTTAACATCAACGGCGGCAATTTTTAAATATTTTACAATGTCCAGATACCTCTCAACCGCGTGTTTATCCGGATCGTACGCAGGGAGCCTTTCATTTAAAAAGAGATAGCTCATCTCCCTTGATTTATCAAAGCCGATGCGCCTTTTCCCGCCGGACAAAAACACCCAAATCCCGCTCTTGAAAAGACCCTGAAAATCCAGAACAATATCATAATCCGATGCCTTGATATTTTTGGCAACATTGTATGTACCCTTGAAATCCCTGAACCACCCGTTTTTCTTAACCGTAAAAACATCGTTCAATAAATGGTGGCCAATAAGGATATTGCTTGCGTCCTCTTCCACAAGCCAGTCTATCTTTGCGGACGGATAGGCATTCCTCAGCGCATATAGCGCCGGAAGCGTATGCACGACATCGCCTATCGAGGAAAGTTTTATGATAAGGATTTTCATTTGTCTTTAATTATCCACTCAACAGCATCTTTTAAATCATTTGCGATATATGAAGGCTTGTGCAGAAGTTTTCCTTCCTCGTCTTTTCCGGCGCCGGTAAGAACCAGTATTCCTTTGCCGCCAATCTTGCGCGCAATCTCCACATCGGAAACCTTGTCGCCTATTACATAGGATTTCTGAAAATCTATATGTAAATCCTTCTTTGCCTTTTCAAGCATTCCTGTTTTCGGCTTTCTGCACTCGCAATTATCATCAGGGTGATGCGGGCAATAGTATATTCCGTCAAGATGAGCCCCTTGCTTTTTAAGAACCTCAAGAAG
>JACRNK010000067.1 GCA_016234985.1 Deltaproteobacteria bacterium | reverse complement strand
CCGGTTTTGGATTATAGGCAAGACTATAACCCTTCACATCCTGATTGACTGTTGAACTGGCAAATGAAACAGGACTGGCAAAGCGGAACACGAGTCTTTTAAGCCCTTGCGATGGAATTGCAAAACCCTGATTCTGCTCAACCTCTATCTGCCCATTCATGGTTCCTTCAAGGATTATGGTGGAAGCATGGGACACAGTAAGCGGTAAGCAGTAAGCAGTAAGCAGTAAAAACAGATAAAAACAAGTCTTCCAACTCCGAACCCGGAACTCAAAACTCAAAACTATTCTCATAATCACCGTCCTATTTTAAAAAACGCCCTGATTTTATCCAGCACAGCCTGTGATTCATTCTTTTGCTCTTCAATCATTTCTGTTTCCGTCATAGCCTTCTTTCTTGCTTCCTCTAACTTGAAAGACCTCATTGCCACAATCCCGCTCAACTTTTCCATTACATCGGGGTTATTTTCAAACACATCTGAAAACCCAATGGAGCCTATGGCAATAAGCTCTGTATCTGTTTTTGCCGCAGCAGTTGTCTTCCTCTCCTCGCCCGTAAGAAGGCTCATCTCTCCGAAAAAATCCCCTGGCGCGAGGGTTGCAACGACATTATCATTTCCCCTGTCATCTTTAAGGATAATATCAATATTCCCTTGTTTGATAAAATAACATGTGTCCCCTTTGTCTCCCTGCCTGAAGATAATTTCGTTTTCGCCATATATTTCCAGTCTTGCTGTGTTGGAAATCTTTTCTATATCCGTATCTTTCAGGGGCTTAAGAAAATCCACCTTTCTTAAATAAACCTCCATCTCCGCAGGCGCAGCGCTTTTTGCCTCTGTTTTGTGACGATAGATTGTCCTTATGGGAAACGGAATTTCAATATTGTTGCGCCTGAACGCATACCAGATACTGTAATGCAAGTCGCTCTTTACTTTCAGGATAGAACCATAATCATTTATCCACGTCCGCAGCCTGTATTGTATTGAAAAATCCCCGAATGTCGTGAGATAAACCTCAGGGCAGGGTTCTTTAAGCACATGATGGTTTTCAGACGCTGCCTGCAGGAGAACATCCTTTACTCTATTGGGCGGATGTTTATAAGCTGCGCCGACATCTATCTCCACAACATGGAGAGGGCTGGGATATGTATAATTGTCCACATGACCTTCGGAAAGAACCTTGTTCGGGAAATATACATAATCATTGGTAAAGGTCAAAAGCCTTGTTGTGCGCCATGTAACATCCATAACACGACCATCTTTGCCGGCAATATTCACCCAATCCCCTTTTGCCACCACCCTTTCCGTATTTATCCATATCCCTGTGAAAAGATTTTTCAAAGTCTCCTGCAGGGAAAGGGCAATAATGCCGGTAAGCACCGCAGAGGTTGTCAGAAGCGGCGTTAAATCTATACCTGCCATGCGATGGAGCAGGTAGATGGCAGCGATGAAGTAGAGGATAAGGCTTATGAGTGTTTTGAGCAGCGGTATGATTGTAAAACGCTTTAAAAAACTGAGCGGGGCATCGACAATAAGCCATCTTGTGAAAAACAGGATGCCGAGGGTGGCAAAAAAGATAACCGCCTTATCCGCTATCTTTTCACCCTGATGGGGCAAAACCCCTTGACCTGCAACAACAATAATCTTTAAGGCAGCCGCCGGAATAAAGAAAAGGAGGACAAGCGCCAAAGGCTTCCAGATGCCGGCAATTTCGTTTTTGCAACATAAACGCCGTCCCAATCAGGAAGAGGCGGTGTTTTAAGGTAATCAACGCATCGCTGCGCATATAATATGCCGGGGCCGTCTCCGGGAAATTCATTGAGCAGCGCGTCAAACCTTGCCTTGGCCTCTGCGAAATTCCGGTTTTTATAAAAAGAAAGCGCCTCGGAAAAAGCAGCGGCAAGCCTCTGTTTGCCGGCATCGGCAGGGAGAAAATCCATAAGCTCATAAATAGCCACTGGGTTTTCCTTTCCCTTTACCCTCACCATATCAAGCTCCCTGAACAGAAAATCATTTGCTACCAGTTTTTGAGTGCTTTCACTTGCAATGATATGCGTCCCATAGATTTTATTCATGCCTTCAAGCCGTGACGCAAGATTTACATTATCGCCAATGGCAGTATAGTCAAAACGAATATCAGCGCCCATGTTGCCGACAACTGCGTCTCCTGTATTGATACCAACGCCTATGGCGATAGAGGGGTAGCCTTTTTCTTTCCAAACTCCGTTCAATTTTTCCAGTTCTTTAATCCAGCGAAGGGCAATGCTGCATCCCTTTTGCGGATGTTCAGGAAGGTCAAGCGGCGCATTGCAGAGAACCATAATAGCATCGCCGATATACTTGTCAAGAGTGCCTTTTTCCTCCAGCACTATCCTTGTCATAGGGCTCAGATATTCATTTAATATTGCAACGAGTTCTTCAGGTGAAAGTTTTTCAGATAAAGAAGTGAACCCCCTGATGTCTGAAAACAAAGTGGTTATCTCCCTCTTTTCTCCTCCGAGTTTTAATCTGTCAGGATCTTTTAATATCTCGGAGACAAGCGCCGGAGAAACATAAGTGCCGAATGCCTTTTTCAGATACCGCCCCTTGCTTTCCACGACAAGGTTCCTGTATGCCTCTGCCAGAAGGTATGCGAGAAGCAGACTGATCAATGGATAGACTGCGCTGGGAACAAGATTATAAGAGGAAAAGAGGTAAAAATTCGTAATGCTATAAAATGAAAGAAATACGAGAAATATAACAAGGCTTATAAATGTCCTGTGAATCCAGGCCAGGCTTAAACAGAGGCCAATCGGCAAAAAAAGCATGAAGAATATGTCTAATGCAATAACCCTTGCATCATGTATTAAAAACCGATCCTCAAGTGTATTGGCGGCAACGGTCGCATGAACCTCAACGCCCGGATATACCGGATCCATGGGCGTTACCCTTAAATCGTATATGCCTTTTTCTGTTGCGCCTATAAAAACCATCTTATTCTCAATTGCCTCTATGGGCAGCCTCCCCTTGATAACATCAACCGCCGAATATGTGGTAAATGTCCCGCCCTTGCCGTAGAAGTTCAGCCTCAAACGGCCGGCCTCGTCCACCGGAATGTTTTTATCATTTATAAAAAGGCTGTCGACTCCGTAAGATGCAACATTCAGGACAATATCTCCTCCCATATAATTTTTAAGCGCCTCCAGCGCAAGGGATGGATATAGCTCCCCCTGATATAAAAAAACAAGCTGCGACCTTCTTATTACGCCGTCATTTGCATCGGGTAATATATTAAAAAGACCGAAACCTTTAGCCCCTTTCCCTATTACAGGAATATTTGTATTAATGCCGGGAAGTTCTGCAACGGGTATGGATTCAATCTCCTCCAATTTCTTTATTTTTCCGCCTTGCTTACCTCATTTCCAAGGCTGCTATCCCTCTCCTTTGTCTCAGGCTCTGAAAAAACAATGTCGTAGGCTTGAACTTTAGCAGGCAGAAGGCCTTTTACCAGCCTTGCCATAGTTGTTCTCGGCCACGGCTACCTGCCAAGCTCATTTACACTTTTCTCATCTATGGCAACGATAACCACCTCTTTACCGGGAGATGCCTTCCCACGCGTCTTGAATCTCGCGTCCCCGGCTATCTGGTCAATCCCCTGAATAAAAGGAGGCTCTATCTTATAAAGAACCAATCCAAGCGCATAGGCCAACATACCCCACAGGAGAAAAATCCAGAATTTATTGGCAATAAGGCTGTGTCCTTTTTTCACCTAAAAATTCCCTTGTAGCGGAGGGGCTTGTCCCCTCCTGTTTTGGGCGGCCACAAGGGCCGCCCCTACTATTCCTTTTCAAGCTCTTTGACGAGCGTTTCTACTGTAGATGTGTGTTTGCCTTGCGGATATTGTTTAAGATACTTTTGCAGGTATTCCCTTGCCTTTTCCTTTTCGCCCATATCCTTGTATATCAAGCCTATGGAAAAAAGGGCATTCTCTGCCTGCGGCAGCTGGGGATATTTATCAAGCACAGCCTGATATTCTTTCAGCGCATCCTGCGGCAGACTCAGGCTCCTTGAAAAAACCGTGCCGCGCTGAATGCGGCTTTCGGCGCCTATTTCCGGCATATTAGTCAAATCAGCCGCTATCTGGAACACCTCAATGGCCTCTTTATATTTGCCGCTGTCAGCAAGATAATGGCCGTAATTTATATTCCATCTTGCAAGTATAACAGGCAGGTCTTCCTTCCTGGCCGAATAAAACATTAGCCTTACCTTCATTCATTACAATAAAATCAGTCCCTCTTACGCCCGCAACCGCAGTTGGGGTCTTAACCCACATATTGGTCTTGCCTGAAAATTTGGCAATCGCTGCCCTTAGCTTTCCCTGAATAAATATGGTGGCGCTGCGCCTGTCTTTATCCAGCAAAAATCTTGTTATTTCCATCTCCGTGTTATTTCCTATGGTAAGCCTGCTGCCATCCTGCAAACCAAGCTCCATTCTGCCGTCGCTTCCGGTTTTCACCCTGTCGCCTTCATTTATCTCCATTCCTGTTGCTGCCACAGCCCATTTTTTCTCTGCCTTAGCCTTGAAATATATTGCGCCGCTTCCTTTTGATATGCTGCCGATGGCTGCATAACAGTAAGCAGTGGGCAGTAAGCAGTAGGCAGAAATCAAAGCTAAAACGATAAAGAATATTTTGCGCATAAAAACCTCCCCTTATTGTCATTGCGAGCGAAGCGAAGCAATCCAAGCCTTGAGATTGCTTCAGGCTACCGCCCTCGCAATGACAGCTTTCTTAAATCGTTCACGATACAATCCACTCACTGTCATTTCAACTTCCATTCCAATTCCGCCCTTCCCACAACGCCTGTTACTATTAGTTTAAAATAATTTGCGTCTTTTCCGGGGAAAGGCTCTTCGCCGATAGTCATATACTTTGGAAACTTTACAATATAACCTGAACTCCACAGGTCAAGGTGGGGATAAAATTCCCTTATGAGAGGACTATTCACATCCACTTTTTTTATCTCAAGCGGATATGCTCTATTGCCTTTTTCATCCTCCATGTATATCTTCCAGATAGACAACGGCTGGTCAAAATCATTCCACCGTTCATCAGGGGTGTATACCGCAACAAAAAATTCATTAAACCTTTCATCCGATTCCTTTTCGCTTACATTAAGCCTATCTTTCTGATAATTATCCATCTGATAGCGTCTTGCATACTCTTCCACATATGCCTCTTTTAAAGGCCAATTCTTGTATGTCGCATATATAAATAATTTGCTGTCCAGGTTATCTATAACCTTTTTGCCCTTTGTCATCTGGGGTAAAATGTCAAAATATCCCAATGACGGTTTTACCGCCTCATCCTTTGCACCACAACCGGTAAAAACAGTGAGCAGTGAACAGTGAACAGTGAATAGTAAACTGATAACTGTTAACTGATAACTGTTAACTGATA
>JACRNK010000066.1 GCA_016234985.1 Deltaproteobacteria bacterium | reverse complement strand
TGAAATGCCAGAAACCATATTACGACAGACAAAATAACATGCCCCACAAGGGCGACACGGATGTAATCATGGGTCGGGAAAATATTCTGGATGCCGGGGGTCCGGGACATTGCGACAAGGAATGCAAATATGCCGGCAAATATCAGAGAGGATACGGCAAAAAAGAGCCATGCATAAACAAGACGCGAGCTATTCTGGTTCATGTTTTGATTTGTAAAATTCATTAGGATAATACCTTCAAGACAGGAGTTTAGGCTATGGGCGAGAGGCCTTTGCCTATGGGTTATTAGCCCATAGACTCTTGCCTATCGCCTCTTGCCTATATTTGCCCCATTAGAAAAACGTGACTTTCTAACGGGGTTTACCGAAGTTCCCAGATGCTGGCTAAATATTTGTAATTCAAGAAATATAATATTATGAATGTTGCCAGGAATATGATGGCAATGGCAAATGTGCCAGGCGCCCCAAATCCTTCATTGTTATCTGACATGGTTTTACCTCCTTATTTAAGTTATGCAAGCTTTTTTCCAAAAAATATGGTCAGCACTGTAACCAGAACATATATAGCGCCGCCAAGGATCGCTAAAAGGGCGCCAATGCCAAAGACGCCAAGCCACATATAAACAGTCGGGTCCCATGCAAAGCTGAATGGAGAGCCGCCGAAGTTTACTATGTCCCAGTGCCTTCTCGGAACGCCGTAAGCGCCTGCGAGCATCATGCCGCCGCCCATCAATATCGTGCCAATACCAAAGAACCACGGTTGAAGTCTGGCAAACCCCATGCCAAGCACCTCTCTTCTGAATATCAGAGGAAGGACATAATAGGTTATACCCATAAACGCGAGGGTTGTCCCGCCAACTACAGTTGAATGGAAGTGGCCTGTGATTCTCCATGTGTTATGGGCAGTGATGTTCACTTGCTCTGACCCGAATATGACGCCTGTTATGCCGCCCATAAAACCAAAGATAAATATAGACAGCATCATGGCTGAGAATGCAGGGTTTGACCACGGCGCCTTTTTGAGCCATTCAAAAAGACCGCTTGTGAATCCCTTCTTTCTCAAGGCAACCTCTATGCCCGCAGGCACTGCAAGCGCATGTATCATGCTGGCAAGAACAGCCAGGTGCATGACATAGCCTGTATTCCATATCTTGTGGGCGCTGCTGAATACAGGGTCAACCAGTATATGATGCTCGGACGCCACATTTATAAACAACACATAAAGCACAAAGGCTGTCCTGCAGAGCTTCTGGTTGATTGGCTTCATGCTAACGGTCAAAGTGCCGAGCAGATACCATACAGATATCATTGCAGCAACATTTATCTGCTGTGATGGGTGGCCGAGCCCCCACCATACAAGCCTGTATGTTGACTCATCCATGCCAATCAAACCCAATGACCACAAAAGGGCTGGGATATAGATTGCCGCTCCGTGCAGCAGAGTAACAACCGCTATAATGGCGGCGCATGCAAGGCCGAATGTTACCAAAGGAAAGCTGCCATGAGGATATGTGCCCTCTTTCCTTGCCTTTGCAAGAGTTCCAAAGAAAACAAAACAGCCTATCAATGCCCCGACTGCAAACAGGATAACCCCAAGATAATAGATTGGGCTGGCCTTAAGCGGCGGATATGATGTAAACAGAACATCTGCCTGGCCTGTAAGAATCATGGCGGCAATCAAAAGGGTGCCAACCAGCATTAATATAAATTGAAGCCAGGCCATCTTTGGCGCAGCAATTCTTGCATTCAGAAGCACGGTAGCGCCAAGATAAAGCCCTGCCATTTCAAAAAATATTATCCATGCAATCAGCATTGCAATGCCGTGCAATGTCAAAAACCTGTAAAACCAATCTGCCGGAAGCAGATGAACGGCAGGCAAACGGGTAAGCGCTACACCGGCTGCCGCCAAACCTCCTATAAGGAGAAGAACCACCGCTGCCACTGCATTCACTATAATAAGGTTCTGCGCAGGCAGATGCACTTTTAAACCTGTTATTGAACATGTTCTAAAATCTTGAACAGCCATTTTTTATCACCCCCTATTTTACAATTATTTTGCCCACCATCGTATGATGACCGATGCCGCAAAACTCATTGCATATTATCGGAAATTCACCGGATGTTGTGGGTGTTACTGTTATAACATAATCCTGATTTGGAATAACCATATAATTGATATTCAAAGGATAGATTGAAAGCCCGTGCTGGAAATCATATGAACCCAGATGGATTCTATAGGTTTTACCCTTTTCCAGTTCTAATACCGGCGTCCATTTCCATCCTGCCCCTACCAGATATGCGTCGCCGCCTGCCGGTGGATGAACAACCGGAATGTCATTCATAACAACAGGCGCGCCGTTTGCGTCCTTCACCTGGTATTTTTGTATGAAATCATTTGCCAACTGTTCAAACTGCCCTCTTGGAGCCTTATAACTCTCAGAGGATGGATTCTGCTTGCCAATAAAATGGTATATGGGCATCCAAACAAAAGATATCAGCATCCATATAAGGGCAAGGGCGAGCCATATTTTCTCTTCCTTATCTATCGGTTTCCACCAAACTTTCTCCGGAACTGAAATACTCATTAATAATCACCTCCTTAGTTTAATTACAATCTCTTACTTTGGCAAACTGGGCTGGTTTACTATCTCCCAAAGCCCCCAGCCGGTATAAGAAACAACCATTATGACAAGCCCTAAAATAAACAGAAGAAGCAGGTTGTCATAAAACTTCTGTCCTGATGGAACATTCTCATCAGCCATGTTGTATTCACCTCCCTTTTTTGGAATAAAAGCCTAATTAAAATACCCTACCTCCCTTCCTTTTAAAAAAGATAAAGTATGGCGCTAACAAAAAGAGGTTGTTCAAAAAATTATGCCTGCATGAAGAATTGTGATTGTCTATAGAAAAAACATATTGGTCGCTGACCTGTGGGGCTCTACTGGATTTATCTTTTGTGTCCATAGGCAGTTTCAGAACTCCTATATGAGTAAAGATAAACATCCATTAGAAGGTCAATAAGGCAGATATGGGGGCCTTTTGGATTGGTAAACGCATCCCCCTTACAGACCAACTTCAAAATTGTTTTTACTTTACTCTTGTGCATTTCTTATGTCAAGCCTTTTTTATGCGTAAGCTCAATCTTCTTAAAGTTTGAATTAAGGCAGATTATATTTAAGCTGATTGCCCTTTGATATGATAAAAGTCATATTTTAATTCTTGCAGATACTGCATGATTTAGTGTAGAATTTATCATGTTGTGGTGGCCTCAAACCTGAAGGTTTGAGTTACAACCGTAACTCAAGGCTTTAGCCTTGAAAAATAATCGGAGGTGTATTCCATGATGAGGGAAAGAATAGAAAAAGCCCTGGACAATATAAGGCCGGCGCTTCAGGCAGACGGAGGCGATATCAGGCTTGTGGATGTTGATGAGGCAAAAGGCATAGTAAGGGTTCAGCTTCAGGGGGCATGCGCCGGCTGCCCAAGTTCACAAATAACCCTTGCAATGGGTGTTGAGCGGGCAATAAAGGAAGAAGTGCCTGAAGTGAAAGAAGTAGTGTCGGTGTAATGGCCTACAACATTACAGATGATTGTGTAAGCTGCGGGGCTTGCCTTCCCGAATGCCCGGAAGGCGCAATAAGCGAAGGCAACCCCTATATGATTAACCCGAGACTTTGCACAGACTGCGGGGCGTGCGCCGAAGTCTGCCCGGTTGATGCGTGCAAACCAATATTGGAAAGATTAGCTCATGGCTCATAGCTCATAGTTTTTGCTATCAGCTATCAGCTATGAGCTACGAACTAAAACGGAGGTTCTAAATGAGCAAGATTACTGTATGGTTTATTAAATGCGCCATGGTTTATTTTCTGCTGGCTGTAATACTTGGCCTTCACATGGCAGTTTCGGGCATGGCATATCCTTATATGCCCATACACGCCCACTTTAATCTTCTGGGCTGGATGTCAATGATGATATACGGCGTTGGTTATCATATATTGCCGAGATTCAGCGGAAAGCCGCTTTACAGCGAAAAGATTGCAGAATGGCAATTCTGGCTTGCAAAT
>JACRNK010000041.1 GCA_016234985.1 Deltaproteobacteria bacterium | reverse complement strand
GGTCCTTTGGCCCCATAGGAAGCACAGCCTTTGCAGCCATAAGCCTTGTCTCTCTGGGGGTTTGTGGGGAAACAAACTTTTCAAGATTAGACGATATATTCATATCTCGACATCCTCATCTTCTTCTTTTTTCAGAACCCTCTCTCTTTTTCTTATCTTGTCTATTGCGTTTGGTATTGTCTTCCTTAAAAATATGCCAAGAAACCTATTGACAGGGTTAGACCTTTTCAGGAACGGCAGTATGGGTTTCTTTCTCGCCCCAAGTTTTACCAGCTCTTCGTGAATAATATCATTTTCAGGGTCAAACCTTAATCCCTTTTTTAAAACAGTAATGGCCCCTTTTTTATTATCTGCCTTGAGATATACTCTGGCAAGGTTTGTCTTTAAGAAATGACAGTCCTTGCCTGAATTGCTCTTCAGAAGATTCCATTGCCATTAAATATTCCTCTCATAAATAATTCTAAGACCGTCAAGTGTTAAGAATTCATTTACATGTTCAATTGTCCTGCTCTCCGGCGCAATAAGCCCGGCCAGCCCTCCTGTAGCTACAACTTTAGGTTTTGAGCCAATCTCTCTCTTCATCCTTTCAACAATGCCGTCCACAAGCCCTATATATCCGTAGAATATCCCTGCCTGCATGCTGTCAATGGTGTTCTTACCTATAACCTTTTTGGGCTTTGCAATCTCAACCCGCGGAAGTTTTGCGGCTCTCTGAAACAGGGCGTCTGTGGATATGCCGAGACCGGGCGCGATAGCGCCGCCCATATATTCCCCTTTATTAGAAACATAGTCAAATGTTGTGGCTGTGCCGAAATCAACGACAATAACCGCGTCTTTATAAATTTCATACGCGGCAACCGCATTTACAATCCTGTCTGCTCCGACCTCTTTGGGGTTATCTGTCATAATGGGCATGCCGGTCTTTGTGCCGGGGCCAACCACGAGGGGTTTGCTTTTAAAATACCTCTCCGACATCTCCATAAAAATGTCGGTAAGCGGAGGAACGACACACGATACAATGGCGCCCTTTACAACCCCCATATCCCCCTTTGTTAAGGGGGAATTAAAGGGGGTTGTTCCCCCTTTAGAAAGGGGGGGAGAGGGGGGGATGCCCGCAAAATGAAAAAGGTCTACGAGAATAATCCCGTATTCATCCGCAGTCCTGCTCTTTTTTGTGCCGATGCGCCAATGATGCGCAAGCCTGCCCCCCTCGTAAATGCCGAGAACGATATTTGTGTTGCCTATGTCGATGACGAGAAGCATAAGAGCAATTAGGAATTAAGAATTAGGAATTAAAAAATTAAGTCTGGATTCTTTATTCGTAATTCATAATTTTTAATTCGTAATTCAGAATTTAGCCCTCCTCTTCTTATACCTTTTCAACCTATATATATCTTCCCTTTCTCTTTCTTCCAGCGCCCTCTCTATGGTCTTTATGCCGTTTTTTATGGATGGCACAAGAATCTCCTCCAGGGCGTTTATCTTTCTCGTGTCAGCCCTTATCTCCTCGCCAACCCTCTTGAGCCTTATCTCGCAGGAGGCAATGACAACAACAGCATCCATGACCTTTTCAAAGCCCTTTGCAGCCTCAATTGCCAATGTCCCTTCTCCTACAGGCGAAATATCCCTTGCATCCATAGTCCTTACAAATGCCTTCTGCTCTATACTGGGGACATTTATGCCCCATATATTCTTCACCTTTATATCAAGGGATATGTCCCTTTTTGACGCATAGGCTGTTGAATAAAGCGCATCGCCAAGAAATGCCTTCGCAAGGTGCAGTTCGTAAGCTGCATCTCTAAGCTGCAAGTTCAGTTTAGTCCTGAGTTCGAGACATTCTCCAACACACTTGAAAAAATCCTTCATCAGCGCTTCGCGTTTGCTTCTTAATAGTTTCGCCCCGCTCTTCAGAACAAGAAGCCGCGTATTGAGAAGCAGAAGATTTATTCTTGTAGATGAAAATTTTTCCATAAATTTACGCAGGCATACAGCCTGCGGCTACATTCCCTGATAATATTTTTCCACAAACTCCTCTCTTATCCTTATCAGCTCCGTCTTTGGCAGCATTGATAAGAGCCTCCAGCCGAGACTCAAGGTGCCATCTATTGACCTGTCAACATCTCCCTGCCCGACAAATACCTTTTCAAATTCATCCGCAAATTTCAAATATCTCTTATCCATATCCGTAAGACCTTCTTCACCGATAATTGTGGCAAGCCTTCTCGTATCCCTGCCCTTTGCATAAGGGGCATACAACTGGTCAGCCAGACCTCTATGGTCTTCTCTCGTCTTCTCTCTCCCGATGCCGAGATTCATAAGCCTTGAAAGCGACGGAAGCGCATCCACCGGCGGGTATATGCCTTTCCTGAATAATGTCCTGCTTAAAACAATCTGCCCCTCTGTTATATAGCCGCTTAAGTCTGCAATAGGGTGTGTTATATCATCATCAGGCATTGTA
>JACRNK010000040.1 GCA_016234985.1 Deltaproteobacteria bacterium | reverse complement strand
TTATGGCGCATCCCATGCAGGTTACGCCGTTTCCAGGCACCGAACTGTATGATGAATACAAACCATATTTAATTCCTGACAGGGGCTGGGAATATTACAACGGCAACAGGGCGGTATTTACACATGACGATCCGAGGATGAACGTGGAAAACAGGGAAAAGGCGCTTTTCTGGCTCAGGGCCGAGGCATTCAGCAACAAGAGGATTATCAAGAGATTGTGGAGTCTGAGCTTTAAAGGTTTTCCCATGACCCATGTAACATCCGCCATGATGCAAATCCCCATGGGCAGGGCATTCAGGGAGATAAGGGAAGGGAATCCTTATATTTAAATGTTCTTGACAAAGGGAAATATAAAAGTATAATTTTAACAATCTATTTATCAGGAGGAAAACTATGGCAAAAAAGAAAGAGGTAAAGACGGCAATAGTTGGGTTAGGCAAAGTTGGAAGCACCTTTTTAAAAAAGCTGCTTGAAAGAGAAAGACAAGGGATTAAGGTTATCGCGGTGGCAGAGCAGACTAAAGATGTGCCTGGTATGAAACTGGCTAAGGACAAAGGCATAAAAATATACGGCAGCCCTGATGAACTGCTGTCTATCGGCGAAGAATTGGATGTGATATTTGACCTTACAGGCAATGCCGATGCAAGAAAGGCTCTGAGAAACAGCCTGGCCAGAACAGGAAACCAGCATACGGTTATCGCGCCGGAGGTAATAGCATTTCTTGTTTGGGATCTCATATCCCAGGGCAGCGAAGAATTTCCGGAAAGCGGAGCAAAACGGGGATACTAATAAATACAGCATGTTACCCCTCGCGCTGAAAATTTCAATGCGGGGGGTAACAGGTTATTAAGGTCTTTAATTTATCTAATTTTTTACTGCCCACCCCTTTTACCTTTTGAAGGTCGTCTATGGTTTTAAAACCCCCAAGCCTCTCCCGTGTTTCAACAATCCGTTCAGCCAGTTTTGGCCCGATGTCAGGAAGCGCCTCAAAATCCTTTGCAGTAGCTTGATTTATATCCAGAGGTATGGAAAAGATAATATGTTTTTCTCCGCTCATCAAACCTATATAAACGGAGCCTTCTTTGTCCTTGTTTGTTGCAATTGCAATCTTTGAGCCGCTTTTTATTTCCGATTCCTGTTTGGGGCGTAAATAGACTTTGCTGACACCGCCAGGATATTCTACTTCAAAGACTGTTTGCTCTGCGGAAGAAACAAAAGATGCTTGTCCCGTTATGCTTGTCCCGTTATGCTTGTAAACGGGATATCTAAACGGGATTGGAGCGCTTTCTTTTGATGTGTAAAATTCTCTTAGAAGATAGATAGCCGCAAGGAAAACAGCTATCGTTAAAAGGGCGATGTCCCTTGCCTGCCCGTTATGGCTGCTTTCATTATCCCTTATTTCTGCCCCGCTTTGCGCTTCCCTTTTCATCTTTATAGAGTTTATACTCAAGGCTGTCAACAAGCGCCTGCCAGCTTGCCTCAATCACATTTTGAGACACTCCGACCGTCCCCCATTTTTCCTTGCCGTCTCCTGATTCCACCAGAACCCTGACAGATGCTGCCGTGCCTTTGCCTGCGGTCAGCACCCTCACCTTAAAGTCAAGAAGCTCCACATCTTTCAAATTCGGATAAAACTTCTCAAGGGCCTTTCTGAGCGCATTATCCAAGGCGTTTACAGGGCCATTGCCCTCGCTGGCTGCATGCTCAATCTTTCCGCCAACCTCAAGTTTTATCGTAGCCTCGGCATGAGGATATTCACCCTCTTTCCTTTTTTCATCAATCACCCTGAAACCGAGAAGTTTGAAATACCGCTTTCTTGCCTTCAATGCCCTCTGGATAAGGAG
Source organism: Deltaproteobacteria bacterium (assembly GCA_016234985.1). Classification (GTDB taxonomy): domain Bacteria; phylum Desulfobacterota; class GWC2-55-46; order UBA9637; family UBA9637; genus JACRNJ01. The sequence continues at coordinate 4,929 of JACRNK010000040.1, read as the reverse complement.
TTCAAACGACGCCTCTGCGCCTTCATACTGAAAGCCCTGATGCTCCAGTTCCTTGGTTGGATCTGCCGGAAAGGTCGGAGACCAAAACCCTCTGATGATTGCCGACCAGGTCAGGCCTGATATGCTCATAGGTATCCGGCCTTTTCAAAACAGCGCTCACATGCACGCCGCCTTTGTGCGCGAATGCGCTGTCTCCCACATACGCCTGATGCTTATTGTGAGGCAGATTTGCCAGTTCATACACGAACCGGGATGTCTCCCGGAGTTTGCGAAGTTGTTCGGAGCTCACACAGTCAATCCCCATCTTCAATTTGAGATTGGGGATTATTGAGCAAAAATTGGCGTTGCCGCAACGTTCGCCGAAACCGTTGATTGTGCCGTGAACCTGCACAGCCCCTTCTTTCACAGCAAGAATGGAGTTTGCCACAGCGGCCTCAGAATCATTATGCGCATGAATGCCTAAGGGCGCATTGACATGATGTTTTACATCCCTGAATATCTCAACAAGTTCATCCGGCAGGGTTCCGCCGTTGGTATCACACAGGATGATACATTCCGCTCCGCCGTCATTGGCCGCCTTTAGTGTTTTGAGCGCATATTCCGGGTTCGCCTTGTATCCGTCAAAAAAATGCTCTGCATCATAAAAAACCTCGCCCACCCGCTCTTTTAGGAATTTAAGAGAGTCATAAATGATATCAAGATTTTCCTCAGGAGAGATTTTCAAGGCCTCTTTTACATGCAAATCCCAACTCTTTCCAAAAATAGTTATAGCTCCTGTATCTGCCTTTAAAAGAGCCTTTATGTTCGCATCATCTCTGGCATTGGCAAGTTTTACAGACTGCATCTCCTTAAAAAACTGAATATCCCGCGGATTTGAGCCGGGCCAGCCGCCTTCAATGTAGTGGATGCCGAGTTCATCCAGCCTCTGCGCAATCCGCACCTTATCTTCAACAGAAAAATTTATATCCTCTGCCTGCGTTCCGTCCCGTAGTGTTGTGTCGTAAAGTTTCAACATAGCTATTATTTATCCCAATCTCTCTTTTATCGCCGCAGCCAGAAGCGGCACCATGATTTCGTGATGGCCTGTCAGGGTATAGCCTTTGCCGCCTTCTTTTGTCGGCCTTCTTACCACATTGGTCAAAGGCCGATAGTGTTGGATAAAATCCATATTTACTGTGGTAAATTTTTCAACTTTATATCCGAGATTTCTGACCAATGTTAATGCCTTTAAAAACACTTCGGGCAAAAGCACGGCAGAACCGATGTTCAGATAAACTCCTCCTTCAAGATTTGCCACAATTCCGGCAAACAATTTAAAATCCCTGCTGCTTCCTTCTCCTGTTGCCTTGCCGTCCATCTGCGGATGGATATGTATGATATCCGTGCCTATAGCCACATGCACGGTTACAGGAATGCCGAGCCTTGTGCCTGCGGCAAGTGTGCTTAATCCTTTGTATGGATATTTTGAATTGTTTATCATTTCGCCCACAGATTTTCCAATGCCCCAGCCTTTTTTCACGCCGCTTTTTATTGCGCCGTTCAATAACCTTCCTGTCTCCTCTGCCATGCCGAATTCGCCCTTGCCGAGTTCCGCATCCACATCCTCTGATGTCATGCCTGCGTATGCGCTCTCAAAATCATGGACAATGCATGCCCCGTTCATGGCAACGGCATTAATAATTCCATGCTCCATCAAATCAATGATAATGGGCGACAGGCCGACCTTTATCACATGGGCGCCGATGCCCACGGCAACGGCCTTATGATTTTTATGCGCCGCCGCAACTGATGATGCAATCTGTTTTAAATTGTCTGCTGCAAGGATATTGGGGAGTGAATTGAGAAAATTTCTGAAGCCGTTATCCGGCTTGAGGGGTTTTGCAAAATCATGCACATTCACCTTGCTCTTTCTGCTTTTTAAGGAGTATGTCTTGAGCCCTTTATTTGAAATAGGTTTAAATATTTTCAATCTTTACCCGCCTCTTGATTGAAGAGAATATGGTCTACCAGTTCGCAGATTATATGCCCTGCCGTAATATGAACCTCTTGAATCCTGGCGGTAATATCGGAGTCTACGTTCAGGAGAACATCCACCATCTTGGCCATCTTGCCGCCGCTTTTGCCGGTCAAACCAATGATTTTAATGCCCATATCTCTGGCCACCTTTGCCGCCAGAACGACATTCTTTGAATCGCCGCTGGTGGATATGGCCAGCAAAACATCCCCTTCTTTGCCGATAGCCTTTATCTGTTTTGAAAATATCTGATCAAAGGTATAATCATTTCCGATACTGGTGATAATGGAGGTGTCGGTGGAAAGGGCAACAGCAGGAAGGGGCGGCCTTTCAATCACAAATCTGTTTACAAATTCCGCCGAAAGATGCTGGGCATCCGCAGCGCTGCCGCCGTTGCCGCAGATGAGGAGTTTATTGCCTGCCTTGAATGTATCTGCAATAATCTCCGCGGACTGCATAACCGACTGCATATTTTGCTTGAAGAACGTCTCCTTGGAATGTATGCTCTCTTTATAGCTTTTTGTAACGATGTTTTTCATTTAAACCTCAAACAAAGATGTAAGACTGGAAAATAATATCTTCTACGTCCTTGAGTGTCAAGGGAATATTAGCTATAAACAGGTAATTGGCGATAGGCAATAGGTGATAGGAAAAAGTCATAACCCATAGCCTATTGCCTATGACCTATCGCCTATTCTTACAAATATGCCGCTCAATCTAACCCATAATGCCCTTGTTGTGCTTCAGAGACGTTATCTCAAAAAGGATGAAAAGGGAATAGTTGCAGAAACGGCTGAAGAGATGTTCAGGCGGGTCAGCCGGAACATCTCCATGGCAGAGGCCCTCTATAATCCTAAGGCCGATATAAAAAAGCATGCCCCCGAAGGCTTTAATCGGGGGACAGAGGATGGGTTTTTCGAGGCAATGGCAAACCTTGAATTTTTGCCGAATTCGCCAACCCTGATGAATGCCGGCAGGAAGCTCCAGCAGCTTGCCGCATGCTTTGTCCTTCCTGTGGAAGACTCCCTTGATTCCATATTTGACGCTGTAAAGGAGACCGCTATAATTCATCAAGGCGGCGGCGGCACCGGTTTTTCTTTTTCAAGACTAAGGCCAAAGGATGACATTGTGGGCTCAACAAGCGGCGCGGCAAGCGGGCCTGTATCCTTTATGAGGGTTTTCAATATGGCGACCGAAGTCATAAAACAGGGCGGCACAAGAAGAGGCGCCAATATGGGAGTTCTCGTTGTAGACCATCCTGATATTATTGATTTCATAACCAGCAAGGATGTTCCGGGAGAGTTTGCAAACTTTAACATATCTGTGGCGATGACAGATGAATTCATGAGGAAAGTGGAACAAGGCAAGGAATATCCGCTCATAAATCCAAGAACAAATGAAATTGTAAGGCACGCAAATGCAAGGGATGTCTTTGACAGGATTGTGGAATCTGCATGGAGAAGCGGAGAACCGGGGGCGCTTTTTATAGACAGGATAAATCAGGCAAACCCAACCCCGCAGCTTGGCAAAATGGAAGCAACCAATCCATGCGGAGAACAGCCTTTGCTTCCCTATGAACCGTGCAACCTCGGCTCAATAAATCTTTCGAAGATGGTGAAAAAGACTGTAAGCAGTCAGCAGTCAGCAGTAAACAGTAACTGCTCACCGCTCACTGCTCACTGCTCACTTTACGAGATTGATTACAAAAAATTGGAAAAAACGGTCAGGCTTGGCATAAGATTTTTGGACAATGTAATAGATGTGAATAAATATCCATTGCCTGCCATAGAGCGCATGGCAAAGGGCAACCGCAAGATAGGGCTTGGGGTTATGGGCTTTGCGGATATGCTGGTAAAGATGAGGGTTCCCTATAATTCAGACAATGCCGTCAGGATTGGAGAAGGCTTGATGCAATTTATAAAAGGCACAGCATGGGAGGCATCAAGGGAACTGGCTGAAGAGAGGGGCGCATTCCCAAACATAAAAGGCAGCATCTTTGACAAGCCCGGCATTAAGCCGGTAAGAAATGCCACAACAACCACTGTTGCGCCAACCGGAACATTAAGCATAATAGCAGGATGCTCAAGCGGCATAGAGCCTATATATTCTTTAAGCTATACCCGCCAGGTCCTTAACGGCCTTCAGCTTCCTGAACTGAACCCTTTGCTGCCGGAAATTGCAAGGGAAGAAAGTTTTTACAGCGAGGAACTGATGGATTTCATAGCAAAGGGCGGAGACCTTAATCAAAGAAGGGATGTTCCTGAAGCCATCAAAAAGATATTTGCCACCGCATTTCAGATATCTCCGGAAGGCCATGTAAAAATTCAGGCGGCTTTTCAAAAATATACGGATAATGCCGTAAGTAAAACCATAAACTTTCCGCCGGATGCAGCGCAGGAAGATGTAAAAAAAGCATATCTGCTGGCATATCAGCTTGGCTGCAAGGGCATAACTGTATACAGGAGCGGGACGAGGGCAGAACAGGTATTGACATGCAAGAGCACATTGTACTGTTAGTCTGCCAATCTGCCGGACTTACATCGGTCTACTCCTTGACAGTGAAAGAAAATGGGTATATATTATAATCAGGAGGTTACCTTATGTAGCAGTTAGGATGAGTGGAAGCTAATCAGGGAGGTGATATGTATGAAGGCAATCAGAAAATGGAGTCCCTTTAGCGAACTAGCCACCCTGCATGAGGAAATGGATGAGTTTTTCAGAAAGACAATCGGCGCAATGGGCGGCTTGACTCATGGCTTTTGGGGAGGAGAGGCATGGTATCCGACTGTAGAGAGTTTCGTAAAAGAAGGAAATTTGGTAGTGCGCTGCGAGGTTCCAGGAATGGACCCAAAGGATATTGATATCTCTATAGTTGGCAATACACTCACTATCAAAGGAGAGAGAAAGGCTTCCAA
>JACRNK010000065.1 GCA_016234985.1 Deltaproteobacteria bacterium | reverse complement strand
GTTGGAAAGACCAGTCTTACGCAGCTTTTAGCAGAAGAATTTAAGGGTAGTTTGCTGTTGGAAGAGGTTGACGACAACCCTTTTCTTGGCAGTTTTTATAAAGACAGGCAAAAATATGCGTTTCAGACCCAGCTCTTTTTTCTCTTGAGCAGATATAAACAGCAAAAAGACCTGGGCCAGCAGGAGCTTTTTAATTCAACTGTTGTCGCAGATTATCTCTTTGCCAAGGATAAAATTTTTGCTTATCTCAACCTTGATGAGAACGAGCTGGCCCTTTATGAACAGATATACAGGATGCTGGATGCGAGGATACCCAAGCCTGACCTGGTAATCTACCTTCAGGCAAGCACCGGGGTTCTTATTGAAAGGATAAAAAAGAGAAATAAGGTTTATGAGAAGGATATTGAAGAGGATTATATAGAAAAGTTAGTTGATTCATACAACAGATATTTTTTTTATTATACAGACACGCCTCTTCTTGTGGTGAACACATCTGATATAGATTTTATTGATTCTCCCGACGATCTGGCGAATGTAATAAATGAGATAAGGTCTATAAAAGGAGGGGTGCAGCATTATGTGCCTGTAAGATAGTTATTAACCGCTTGGATTCAATTCATTTGAACCGGGACGGATAGGCGATTGTAAATATCAAATTTGAGATTTTAAATTTCAAATTTGTTTAACTTGGCCTTCTGGACTTTGGTTCAGAAGGCTTTTTATTTGAGGTTGCGCATGAAAAAGATAACTGTGCCTGATATAGAAAGAATGAAAAGGGATGGGGGAAAAATTCCTGTGCTTACAGCCTATGACTATCCCTTGGCAAAGATTCTGGATGAGGCCGGCATACCGCTTATTTTAGTCGGAGATTCGGCAGGCATGGTATTCGCCGGAGGTAAAGATACCTTATCTGTAACAATGGATGAGATGCGCTATCACACGAGGGCAGTGGCGAGGGGGTGTAAGGGCGCCCTTGTTGTTGCAGACATGCCCTTCTTATCTTATCAGGTGTCGATTGAAGATGCCAAAAAGAACGCAGGGCTGCTTGTGAGAGAAGGCGCAGAGGCTGTCAAGCTTGAAGGCGGGGTGATTATGGCGGATACCATCAAGGCCATAGCGGATATGGACGTGCCTGTTATGGGACATATAGGTCTTACGCCCCAGTCTATTCACAGGATGGGAGGCTATAAGATTCAGGGCAGAGAAAAAAAGCAGAGGAAAAAACTGTTGGATGACGCAAAGGCTGTGGAAAAGGCAGGGGCATTCAGCATTGTCCTTGAATGTATTCCGGCAGCACTGGCAAAGAAGATAACCGAAACCGTCTCTATACCGACTATAGGCATCGGGGCCGGCTGTTATTGCGACGGTCAGGTTCTTGTTATACATGACCTTTTGGGTTTATATGACGATGTCAAGCCGAGGTTTGTTAAAAGATATGTCAGTTTAAAACAAATAATATCCTCTGCAGTCAATGGATATATAGATGATGTAAAAGAGGAAAAATTTCCCGGGAAAGAGCATAGCTTTTAAAAAATAAGACAGCATGAAGTTAATAGCCGATATAAAAGAGATGCAATTATTCTCAAATGCAACAAAGAAGACAGGCAAGACCATTGCCTTCGTCCCCACTATGGGCTTTTTGCACGATGGGCATGCAAGTCTGCTTAAAAAAGGGAAGGAAGTTGGCGATCTGCTTGTGATGTCCATACTTGTTAATCCTGCTCAATTTGGGCCAAAGGAGGATTTTACATCGTATCCAAAAGACATTAAAAGAGATATGGCATTGGCAGAGGACAATAATGTGGATGTGGTTTTTAATCCTGCTGCGGATGATATGTATCCGGCAGGCTTTCAGACATTTATAGACATAGAAAAATTGAGCAATCGCCTATGCGGCCTTTCCAGACCAGGGCATTTTCGCGGCGTTGCAACAGTAGTTGCGAAGCTATTTAATATTGTGAAGCCCGATATTGCCCTGTTTGGCGGAAAGGACTTTCAGCAGGCAAGGATAATTAAAAAGATGGCGCAGGATTTGAATATGGATGTGGATATTATAACTATGCCGACTATCAGAGAGGCGGACGGTCTTGCTATGAGTTCGCGAAACAGTTATTTGAATAAAGAAGAGAGAAAGGCGGCAATTTGCCTGTATAATGCTATTAAGAAAGCAAGGGATATATTTGATAACGGCGTCAGAGATGCCGATGCAATATTAAAAGAGGCGAGGAATATCATAAAGCGTGAGCCGTTGGCTGTGATAGATTATGTTAAGGTCTGCGATATTGACACGTTTGAAGATTTGGACACAATTGAAGACAGGGCGCTTTTAGCTCTGGCTGTAAAAATCGGAAAAACAAGGCTTATAGATAATGATATATTAGGTTAGGAGGAAAAGTTATATGCAGAGAATCATGCTTAAATCGAAGATTCACAGGGCAACAGTAACAGATGCAAATATTGACTATGAAGGGAGCATATCAATAGATGAAAACCTTATGGAAGCTACGAGCATACTCCCCTTTGAACAGGTGCATATATATAACATATCAAACGGCAACAGGTTCCAAACTTATGCAATAAAAGGGGCAAGGGGCAGCGGCGAAATATGTATAAACGGAGCTGCCGCTCATCTGGCAAAGCGAGGCCACATCATTATCATTGCCTCCTATGCAGGCATGGAAGAGACGGAGGCGCTCAATCATCAGCCCGCACTTGTATATGTTGATGAAACAAACCGGATAAAAAACATTGCCGGTGAGATAGCGGTAAAGGCGGGTGTTTCATGCTAAAGAAAATGAAGGCAGGCTTCAAACGGTATTTCATCACAGGGCTTTTGGTGGTTGTGCCGCTCTATCTGACGGTTTATATCTTCGCTCTTATCGTCGCCTACATGGATAGGTTGTTAAATTATCTGCCGGAATCCTTGCGGCCCGACACATATCTGAAATTTCACATGCCAGGGCTTGGAGTAATAGTTACCATAATTGTTGTTTTTGTGATAGGCATCCTTGCAACAAATCTGCTTGGGAAAAAATTAGTGGAAATAGGAGATGCCATCCTTGCAAAAATACCGCTTTTCAGAAGTATTTACAAACCCCTGAAACAATTTATGGAAACCTTTTTTGTTACAGGATATTCAGGCTTCAGGAGGGTTGTCCTTGTGGAGTTTCCGAGCAAGGGCATGTATTCCGTAGGGTTTCTTACCGGCGTTGCTGACGGAGAGGTGCAAAGCAAAACTAAAGAGAAGGTTGTCAATGTGTTTTTGCCCACGACTCCAAATCCCACCACAGGTTTTTATATACTTATTCCGGAGAAAGATATAATCCCGCTTGAGATGTCTGTTGAAGATGCATTTAAACTTATAATTACAGGCGGCATGGTAAGCCCTGAAAAGGCAAAACAAGGCGGCGCAAAATAGCCTTGTGTTTTTTTATTGCGGAGGAGCAGTGGTTCCAGCCTTGTTAATAAGCGCCCCCTCCGGAGGTTTTTCTTTGGTCTGGCTGTGGCATCTCAGGCAGTCGGCATATGTGAAGGACACCCTGCCGTGGCAGCGCCCGCAGCTCTTGCCGTCTTTCATTTCAATCATAGTCACCTTGTTTGCCCCGAGTTCAGGCTTAAAGATATTGGGGTGGCAGAGAGAACACTTCACCCATGTTGAATGAATTTTGTGGCTGAACAGCACATCTTTTAAAAATGCGTTTGGCGTTTGGAAAAGTATAGATGTCTCCCTTATGCCTTCGGTATCGAGGCTCTCGCCAAGGCTTGTGCGTGGATTAAACGCCTTCATTTTATCAAGCTCAATCCAGTTGATAAAGCCAAGTTTGTCGAGCGGCAATTTGCCGCCTGTCAGATTTTCCGGTTTCCATTCAGAGCCTGCTCTGGATGCAATCTCCTTGAACTTATTATGGCTGTAATAACTTAGGTCAAGCAAAGGCTTGGATTCCTGTTTTCCGAAGATGTGGCACCTTGCGCAGTTTTCTTCTGCGCTTGCGTTGAAGGATATAGCGCCGTTATGACATACGCCGCATTGCTTGCCTTCCTGTATATTTGCCTGAGAGATATTATTGCCGTTTCGCTTCATGACGAAAATATCTTCATGGCAGACCTTGCATCTGAAAAATGCCCTGTGTATCCAATGCGGATATATTACCGGAGCCAATCCCTTTTTAGCCATCTCTTCCTTATGCGCTGCCATAACAAAATTGCCTGGAACCTTTTCCGCTTCTTTTACTCTCTCCATTTCCTCGGTTTTCACCTGTTCTTTTTTAAATTCCGCCTTCTGAAACGTTTCAACCTTTTTTAGCAGCTCCTCGCTGCCGTTGTTCCAGTGTATGTGCATTGTGGCTATCATAGCCGCAATGTCCAGGAGGTACATTCTGTCCTGATAATTCTTATCCGCCGCCATTGCCTCTGTTATCAGCGAGTTGACTTCCGTTTCTATGCTGTCTTTATTCTTTTTTATAAGAAAGGTCTGGGCCTGCAAACTATTTGCGTTGTAATTTTCTATGAATTGCTTCCGGAATTGGCTCTCTTCCGCATTCAGGAGCGGTATGAAAGACACAACAAGAACAAGCATAAGGGTTAAAACCAATCCAACGCCATATAGTATATTTGACCTCATTTTTCTCTCCTATGGAATTAGACTTGCCGTAAAACAGAAACGAATGGCAGGATTTGAAAAACAAAACAGGGAAGGGTTAATTCGAACCCCTTCCCTGTTTCATGTTTTACTTTCACTTTTTCTTAATATGACATTTAACGCAATGCAATAATGGAAATGCCTTTGAGTTTTGGCCGTCATGGCACTCTGCTGTGCCGCAAAACTCACCCGATATATTCTTCTGCATGGTAATATCATTTGCCCCGCGCTTATCTTTAAATACCTTTGGATGACAATCCTCGCATTTATAGGTATTTTCATGCGCAGCATGGGAAAAAACCGCAGGCGCCACGCCTGCCTTTTTCAGGCTTTCTGCCTTGTCATCAAATACTATGATCCCGGGTTTGACAGCACCGTAACCGGCGGATGATAACACCAAGACAGAAAAAATCGCAGATAATATCTTTTTCATCGCCTATTTTTTTGTAGGCGCAACCTTTGGCGCAGCAGCGGCCTTTTTAGGCTGAGTATGGCATCTGACGCAATCAGTTAACGGGAATGCCACTTTTCCGTGACATCTGCCGCACCACTGACCCTGCGCTATACCGCTCATGGTCATATTGTTTTGCCCCTTTGCCGGCATAAATATAGCCGGATGGCAGACTTCGCACTTCAACCACCATGTGTGCATATAATGGGGATAGTTGACGTCATTTATGAAATCGCTTTTTGTTTCTATCACTACATTCATATCCATTGCAGGCATTTCTTCTTCCTTCGGATCAAGAGATGCCCTGGGTGTTATGACATTATCCTTAACGGACTTTGCCCAATCAACCAGCCCGTATCTGTCTTTTGGAAGAAGCGTTGACGCAAGGGCTGCTGGATGCCAGCCTGCGCCTGCCTTGGCTGCCTCGCTTGCAGGTCCTGATTTGGCAGGGTCGCCTGTGCCTTTTGGCAGGGTCGCCTGTGCCTGCTAAATTACCCTTGGTGTCTAAATACAATACGCTTTTTGGATCTTTTGGATCAAGAATAGGAGATACTTCTTTGGTTGCAGCAGGTTTTGCTGCCGGCGTTTGGCTTGTTGTTGATTTTGCAGGCTCAGCAGCTGTTGCCTGCGCGGTAAATTTTAAACCTGTATAAGCAATGAAGGCTGCAAGAACAACCAGCAGAATAACTCTGGGCATAGACTTTATTAAACAAAGGCTTTTCATATTTATTGATTCTCCTTTCGTATCTTATATTTTTATTTTGCTCCCGGCGATGCAGTGTAAGGCGGCACAGGGCCCTTCCATGAATGGCAGCGGTCGCAATACAGCGGCTCCCACGCAATCTGGCCGTTATGGCATTTGCCGCAGAACTCGCCGTTCATTATGGCGTTCATATTGATATCGTTTGCCCCTCTCTGCAGGATGAATATATCTTCGTGGCAAACCTTGCATTTAAAACGAATCCTGTGAAACCAGTGCGGAAATACCACCGGCTTTACATCAGCCTTCTGCATGCTCTCCATCTTTTTGCCCATTACGATGTCGCCATACTCTGCGTATCCAGTCTCAGCAGCGATAATCACAGCAACTAACAGCAATGATACTAAAAAAACGATTTTCTTCATTCTGCTTACCCTCCATTCTTGAAATTAAATTTTTAAATCAAACGGCTTGTGTATATAACATTTTTGATAGTATTGTCAAGACAAAAATTAACGAAAATTTAACGAAAAACCCAGGTGCCGTAAACAATGTATGGTTGACCTTTATTCCCTTCCCGTGATAGATTTTTGCGTATGTCAAAAGAACAGTTAATGGAAATACCGTCGGTTGATGAAGTTTTAAGGTCTGATGCTTTAAAGCAATGCGTTGATTCTTGTTCAAAAGACCTTGTTACGCAGGCTATCAGAGAGACTCTTGGAAAAATAAGAACAGATATTATGGCCGGCCGCAAGGTTGATACTTCTATGGATAATATAGAAGCGCTTGTCAGACAATATCTGGATAATATGTTAAAGCCGTCTGTCAAAAGAGTGGTCAATGCATCCGGCGTGGTTCTGCATACAAATCTTGGCAGGGCGATATTATGTGATGAGGCCATTGAGGCTGTTAAAATTGCAGCAGGCAATCCTGTAAATCTTGAATTTGATCTGGAAAAAGGTGAAAGGGGAGACAGGGACAGCCATATAGAGGCTATCATATGCCATCTTACAGGAGCAGAGGCGGCTACGATCGTCAATAACAATGCGGCAGCGGTTTTTTTAACATTGAACACGTTGGCTGAAGGTAAAGGGGTTGTTATTTCCAG
>JACRNK010000115.1 GCA_016234985.1 Deltaproteobacteria bacterium | reverse complement strand
GCAGCTCCCTTTTTCAGATATTGTCCGCCGTCATAAAAAGAATCGGTGGTTGCATTCAGTATGCCCATAACCAGTGTCCGTTTTCCCAAAAGCCACCTGTGTGTTTTTGTCTCCAGCGCTACCTCTTGAGCAGACAGATGAACAATTGCGTTTTTTATTCTCATGGCAACCTTTTTCAAATCAAACGGCTGCATATTCAATTTTTTAATGACATTGCATATCTGTTTTTCAGTCCCGGATATAATGGCGTCGGTGGTTTTAATGCTGCAGTTAATAACGCCCACGGATACCGCCGCATCCCCGCCTACGGAAAGCATTTCTTGTTTTAATATATTTGCCTGCGGAGAGGTTAAGCCTTCTATTTTCAGATTGAAATGCAGCAGTTTTGAAGACATGAGATTGATGCCGGCAGGGTCAACCCCGATGGCGGACATCTCAAGCGACGATTCTTGTTTAGAGGTAATATTAAGCGGTCTGGGCAGCTTCATGCGCAGCTCCTGCTGCTGAGGTTTCCTTTGGAGGTTCGGTTTCGCCGCGTATTATCCTATCTATCTCATCGCCGTCCAGCACCTCTTTTTCCAAAAGGGCAGCGGCAAGCCTGTGCAGGGTGTCAATCTTTTGGGTCAGGATATTTTTAGCCTTGTTATAGCATTCCATCACTATCTCTTTCACTTCCGAATCTATCTCCATGGCTGTATGTTCGCTATAATCCTTATGCGAAGCTATCTCTCTTCCAAGGAATACCATCTCCTCTTTTTTACCGAATGTCAGCGGCCCCATTTTTTCGCTCATACCCCACTCGCATACCATCTTCCTTGCCATCTCTGTAGCCCTTTCAATGTCGTTGCCTGCGCCGGTTGTCATGTGATGCAGAACCAATTCTTCCGCCACACGGCCACCCATCATTATGGCAACCCTTCCCATAATATACTCTTTCGGCCACGTATGTTTTTCATCCAGAGGCAGATACTGCGTAAGGCCGAGCGCATAGCCCCTCGGGATAATAGTCACTTTATGAACAGGGTCGGAGCCCGGGATTAGTTTTCCGACAAGCGTATGGCCTGCCTCATGGTATGCCGTATTCTTTTTCTCCTCTTCGCTTATTATCATGCTCTTCCGTTCCTTGCCCATCAACACCTTGTCTTTTGCCTCGTCAAAATCGGTCATCTCAACTTTACTCTTGCCGCGTCTTGCCGCCAGCAGGGCTGCTTCATTGACTAAGTTTGCAAGATCCGCGCCTGACATGCCCGGGGTTCCTCTTGCAACCGTTTCAAGATTCACATCCTCTGCCAGAGGCGCTTTTTTGGCGTGGACAGTGAGTATCTCATTCCTGCCCTTTAAATCTGGTTTTGGAACAATAACTGTCCTGTCAAACCTTCCAGGCCGCATCAGCGCAGGGTCCAGAACATCAGGACGGTTTGTCGCAGCAATCAGGATTACGCCTTCATTGGATTCAAAGCCATCCATTTCCACAAGAAGCTGATTCAAGGTCTGCTCCCTTTCGTCATGTCCGCCGCCAAGGCCGGCGCCCCTGTGCCTGCCCACAGCGTCTATCTCATCTATAAAAATTATGCACGGCGCATTCTTTTTTCCCTGCATAAAAAGGTCTCTTACCCTTGATGCCCCAACACCAACAAACATCTCCACAAAATCAGAACCCGATATGCTGAAAAACGGAACGCCAGCCTCTCCGGCTATTGCCTTTGCAAGAAGAGTTTTTCCCGTTCCGGGCGAGCCCATAAGAAGCACGCCCTTTGGTATGCGGCCGCCGAGTTTTGTAAACTTTTTCGGGTCTTTGAGAAAATCAATAATCTCTTCCAATTCTTCCTTAGCCTCCACGATGCCTGCCACATCCTTAAAAGTCACCTTCTGCTGGCTCTCTGTCAAAAGTCTTGCCCTGCTTTTCCCAAAGGCCATAGCCTTGCCGCCGCCTGTCTGCATCTGACGCATAAAGAATACCCAGACGCCTATGAGCAGGAGCATTGGAAACCATGAAATAAGCACAGCCCACCATTGAGACTGATCCATAGGTTTTGCCGATATCTTTACGCCTCTTGACCGCAAGGTTTTAACAAGATCAGGGTCATTTGGCGCAAAGGTTTTAAACTCTTTTCCGTCTTTAAATTTTCCGGATATGTCATCCCCTTGTATGGTAACCTCTGCAACATTTCCGTTCTCCACAGATTGTATAAAATCGCTGAATACAACCTTTTCCTGAGACTGCGGAGTATGGCTGAACATATTCCAGAGAAGCACCATCGTGGCTATTATGATAAGCCACATCGCCAGATTTTTATAAATAGATTGCTTCATTATTATCTTATCCCCCTTATTTTAAATCAGATAGAGATTTGAGGCAGTATATATAAATATAATAACCACCTCTTTTATCTTTTATGAAAAAACATATATTGTCATAAATCAAAAAACATTACAATAGAAATTTATCTTACGAAAGTATTAATTATACACGCAGACAAATCCAATCTTACTCATAAGTGTTACCTATGTCTATAAACTTTACAGGGTTGGCGCAAAGCTTGCCTATCGGTTATAAATAAAGTATAATCAGCCAATGCCCAATTTTAGCTACAAGGTAGTCAATGAAAACGGCTCTGTATCGGAAAATGAAGCTCAGTCAGAGAGCATAGAATCGCT
>JACRNK010000114.1 GCA_016234985.1 Deltaproteobacteria bacterium | reverse complement strand
TAATGCCAAGGGCATGGATATGCCCCTGTTTATCGTAGGCCATGTGACCAAAGACGGCGCTATTGCAGGGCCGAGGGTTCTTGAGCATATGGTTGATACCGTTCTCTATTTTGAAGGGGAGCGCGGCCATCAGTTCAGAATCCTCAGGGCCGTAAAAAACCGCTACGGCTCGGTCATGGAGATAGGGGTTTTTGAGATGCGCGACAAAGGGCTTCTTGAGGTTGCCAATCCATCCGCCCTGTTTCTTGCAGAAAGGCCGCAGAACGCCTCAGGCTCTGTCGTAGTATCAAGCCTTGAAGGGACGAGGCCGATTCTTGTTGAGATTCAATCATTGGTCTGCCCCACCATATTCGGCATTCCCAAAAGAACGGTAGTTGGAATTGATTACAACAGGGTTGCCCTACTTACCGCAGTGCTGGAGAAAAAGGGCGGACTCAATATTCAAAACCATGACATATTTCTTAAGGTAACAGGCGGCATAAGGCTAGAAGAACCTGCCATAGATTTGGGCATCATCGCATCTCTTGCATCAAACTTTCTTGACAAACCCATACCGCAAAAAACCGTTGTCTTTGGAGAGGTGGGGCTTGCAGGCGAAGTCAGAGGAATAAGCCAGGCAGAGCCTCGCATAAACGAGGCAGAAAAATTAGGTTTTGACAGGTGTATCCTTCCCAAGGACAATATGGCAAAGATAAAAAATGTAGGGGCGAACGGCCGCTCGCCCCTACAACTTATCGGCGTAACATCGGTTAAGGAGATGATGGATGCGGTATTTTAAAAAACAGGAGTCAGGAGTCAGAAGTCAGAAATCAGAAACAATAAGAGCGAGGTTGAGTTTTTTTATTCTGACTTCTGTCTTCTGTCTTCTGTATTCTGCTTCTTTTGCTCAAGAAAACCGCCCCTTCCTCACAGACAAAGACCAGTTCAACTACGCCATGTTTCTCTATAAGCAGGGGCACTATCAGGTGGCTGCGAGGGAGTTTAACAGGGTGATAGAATATTTTCCCGGAAGCCAGATTGTTCCGCAGGCTCAATACATGGTTGGCGATGCGTATCTGAACGCATCCCTGTATAAAGAGGCTAAAAACCAATTTGAGCAGTTCATGAAAAATTTTCCTGATAATGGATTTAGCGCAGAGGCGTCTTTGAAATTGGATATGGCGAAAGCCAAGCTAAAAGAGGCAGAGCTTGCTTTTGCGCCGAAACTTCCTACGGTGAAGATTCTTCCTCCCTCCAAACTCATAACTCCTATGCGGGCTGTCCAGGTTGCCCTGTTTGAGTCAAAAGATTATCAGGGTGTTGATGATGAATTGAACAAATTAAAGGCTGCCGGCATAGATACGATTATCCTGCGGGTCTTTCATAACAAGGGCGACAGGTTTTATCCGTTTATCAATATTTCCGGAAAAAATCAGGAAACGAGGGGCGTTTATTTCAAAACCAAGGAATCTCCGGTTGTTGATGATATCCTTGGTCCGATTCTCACCATCGCGCATAAAAAGGGATTAAAGGTGTTTGCATGGATGACAACAAGATATGCAGACTATGGCATGGAGCAGAGAAAAAACATGGCTTGCAAATCATACGATTTTTATACAAAAGAGATAGTTTCCTGCAAAGGCCTTGATCTCTTCAATGAAGATGCAGTCCATCATCTGGAAATGGTTTTTCAAGACCTTGCGGCATATCCCATTGACGGCATACTTTTCCAGGATGACCTTATGCTGAAACACAACGAAGGCTTTGGCCGTTACAGCGAGGCGCTTTATGAAAAGGATACCGGCAGGAGGCTTATGCCTGCCGAACTTTACATCAACGAAGAAATTCCGCAATACACTCCTGAGTTCTGGAAATGGGCGGCATGGAAAAATAAAAGATTGCTTCAAGTCGCAATGAGAGTTAAGGCAGTTGTAAAAAAGGAAAATCCGGATGCGCGGTTTGTCATAAACCTGATGTATGAAAGCGTTGCAAACCCTCCTTACGCAATGGCATGGCTTTCGCAGAGTCTTGATGAGGCCGTAAAGCATGGCTTTGATTACTATGCAATAATGGCATATCACAGGCAGATGCAGGATGAATTGAAAAAAGAGCCTTATGAGATAAACAGCCTGATACAAAATATGGCAAATGAAGCTGTTAAATTGGTTGGAGAACCGCAAAGGGTTCTGATGAAATTTCAGACAATTGACTGGAACACATCGCAGTCTCTGCCGGACAAGGATGTAATAGGTCTTCTAAAGATGATGCAAGATGTAGACGGTATAAGCCTTGCCGTTGTGCCTTATAGAAAAGATTTTCCGTTTGAAAAATTAGGCGGGCAGAAGAAAATCGCACAGCAAATTTATCCTTGACAATCTCTCTTCCTATGTGATAGCAATATCCCATTTTAGTATAGCTTTGGGCAGAGAATATCTTAAATTAAGGAAAAATAAATTTAATATGATAGAGGTAAATCTTACACTTGCATATCAAATCATC
>JACRNK010000074.1 GCA_016234985.1 Deltaproteobacteria bacterium | reverse complement strand
TACCGTATATATTCGCCCTGTAATTCAGTTCAGACGGCAACAGCCTGTGTCCCCTGCCGTGCCTCGGCAAAAACACCATCTTTACATCCCCGAGCCTGCCTGTGATATACGCATCAGAGGGATTTCCAAATGGAGTTTTTATTTTAACCTCTTTCACATTCTTAAGCCCCTCCATCTCATAAAGCCCGCTTCCCCCGATAACACCTACAATTATTTCAGACATCTTTATCTCCTCCATATAAATAAAATTTAGGTATCTTTGCTAACATTTTTTGAGATTAAGGTCAAGATGAAACTGGGATGTTTGTATATAATTCCTCCTTGCCCGTATCCAAAAAGTGTGCTTTAATTTTCCGCCAAAACCAAGAAACTGGAGGCGATTTACAAGCAAAAACTGGCTGATTTGGATGAACTGAAAAAATCGGTTTTGAAAAAGGCGTTTGCTGGGGAACTGTAATACTGGATTCCCGCCTCCGCGGGAATGACAAACAGCGGTGCGGTTACGAGGGAGTTATAGCCAAAACCGTGAAAACCTATGTTTTTAAGCAGTTTTTCACGGTTATATTGACAAAACCGTGAAAATAATTATAATATGAATGCATGGCAAAAACACTTAATGTTTTCAATAAGGTAAATTCTCTTCGCGAGAGATACTACAAAGCGTCTATAGGCAAGGATGCGCTTATTAAGCTCATTGCCGAAGCTGAAGTCGCTGAACAGGTATATAACTCAAATGCCATAGAGAACAGCACGCTTACCCTTGAAGAAACCGAAAAAATACTTCTTCAAATTGATTTGGATAGGTTTATCACCGAGCGGGAAATCTTTGAAGCGAAGAACCTTGCGCAAGTTGTATCATACATAGATAAAAGGGCTAAGGAACGGGAACTTATTCTTGAGGTAATTTTATTACTTCATAAGATGTTGATTTCCAATATCCGCAACGATATTGCCGGGAGGTTCAGAAGTAACAATGAATATGTTCGTGTCGGGAATCATATTGCGCCCAATCCAAAAGAGATAACGGGTCGTCTTGAAAAAATGCTGGCAGAGTATAATGCCGCAAGTCATCAAAACATCATCAGGCGCATAGCAAAATTACATCTTACTTTTGAGTATGTTCATCCTTTTGTTGACGGTAACGGTCGTATTGGACGCGCTGTCAATAACTATTTGCTGATACGGGAAGGGTTTGTTCCGATAAATATAAAATTTATTGATAGAAAAAAATATTACGAGGCATTCAAGGAATTTGATGCAAAAGGCAAGACTGCCATTATGGAAGAAATAGTGGGAAAAGCGCTTACGAATAGTTATCATAAACGATTGGCGTATCTGGAAGGCAAGAAAATCATTACCCTTGCCGGTTATGCAAAAAATAAAAAACTTTCACACTCAAACCTTATCAATAAAGCCAATAGGCAAACCATCGAGGCTTTTTTAGAAAAGAATGTTTGGAAAATCGGCGCTGATTAGGATAAAAAATATTATATGAACGAATCAGAAACAAGAGCAGAATATATCGACCCAAAACTCAGATTTACCCTTTCTTTTTATAATACTTCCTTCCTTTCAAAGCATCCGGCAGGTAATCCTGCTCCACCTTTGCGCCCTCATAATTATGGGGATATTTGTAGCCTTTTCCATATCCGAGTTCTTTCATAAGTCCTGTTGGCGCATTTCTTATATGCAGAGGGACAGGCAGGGCGCCTTTTTTCTTTACATCCTCCAAAGCCTCCAGATACGCCAGATACGAGGCATTGCTCTTGGGCGCTGTTGCAAGATATGTAACGCCATGGGCAAGGGGAATCCATCCCTCCGGCATTCCCACAAAATCCACCGCATCCTTTACCGCAACGGCTACGGATATGGCGTGAGGGTCTGCATTGCCGATATCCTCTGAGGCAAATATCACCATCCTTCTTGCAATAAACAGAGTATCTTCACCTGCCTCCAACATCCTGGCAAGCCAGTAGAGGGCTGCATCCGGGTCGCTTCCCCTCATGGATTTTATAAATGCGGATATGACATTATAATGCTCCTCGCCGCCCTTGTCATACAAAAGCGCCATCTTCTGAACCGCCTCCTGCATGGCCTCCAGAGTAATCGTGCGAACGCCGTCCTTGTCAGGCAAGACTATCATAACAGACGCCTCCAATCCGTTGAGCGCGGCGCGAGCATCGCCGTGGGCGTATTCAGATAGAAAGTTCATGGCGTCTTGCTCCACAACAACATTCAGATTGCCAAGCCCCATCTCTTTGTCTTCCAATGCCTTTTTGATGATAACCTTTAAATCTTCTTCAGTAAGCTGTTCAAGAACCAGAACCTT
>JACRNK010000073.1 GCA_016234985.1 Deltaproteobacteria bacterium | reverse complement strand
AAAATCATAATCGTTCCTCTTATACTGAATCTCCACAAGCCTTTTCAAAACCTCATCGCGCTGCGTTTCCATGCCTTTTTCCGCATATACATGCATGCTGCCGTAATCCCCGGGCGAGCCTATTCCGTAGATGCACGACACGGACGCGACAATAATCACATCATTCCTCGTAAGGAGCGCATGGGTTGCAGAATGCCGGAGCTTGTCTATCTCATCATTTATTGACGCATCCTTTTCTATGTAGGTATCTGTTGTTGGGACATACGCCTCCGGCTGATAGTAGTCATAGTAAGACACAAAATATTCAACCGCATTTTCCGGAAACAGTTCTCTGAACTCGGCAAAGAGCTGCGCCGCAAGGGTCTTGTTTGGCGCAAGCACAAGCGTGGGCTTATTCACATTCGCAATAACATTGGCGATGGTAAATGTCTTGCCTGAGCCTGTAACGCCAAGAAGCGCCTGATGTTTAGCCCCCTTGATTATTCCGCCTGTTAATTCTTTAATCGCCTTTGGCTGGTCGCCTTTTGGAGTGAACTGGGTTGTGAGTTTGAAGGTGTCCATCATAATGATTGCTGTCGTGGAGGCAAGGGATATGCATGAGGGGGCAAGGGCAGTTGTCTTTAAAATGTCAACAACGCCTATATCGCCGGCCTGAATAGTAATTGTCTTCTCTTCTATCTCCTCCGGGACGCCTTTAGATTTAAAAACCTTGTCAAACTCATCAACTGCCTTGTTTGCAGCGTCGTTTCCATGAAATCTTACAACCATCTCTTTTGCAAGCCTGGCCTTGGCGTCTCTTGGGTGAACTGCGCCATTTTTCAAGCCTTGCTTTAATCCTTCCAGCTCTTTATTGGAAAGAGAGCTTAAAAGCTCATAATATCTTACCATGAGTTCATCGGATATAGACATGAGCTTTCCAAATATTTCTCCCGGCGGCTCGGTAATCCCGATATAATTCCCCAGAGATTTGCTCATCTTCTGCACGCCGTCAGTCCCTTCCAGGAGAGGCGTGGTAATGACGACCTGAGGTTCCTGGCTAAATTCTCTCTGTAATTCTCTTCCAACGAGGAGGTTAAATTTCTGGTCTGTTCCGCCAAGCTCTACATCAGCGCTTAGCATAACCGAATCGTAACCCTGAATAAGCGGATATAAGAATTCATGGATTGCAATAGGTCTGTTGCCTGTATAGCGCTTCTTAAAATCATCCCTTTCAAGCATCCTGGCAACTGTATGTTTGGAGGCAAGGTGGATCAGGTCGGATACCGCAAGCTTATTCATCCATTGGCTGTTGAATACTATCTCTGTTTTCTTTTCGTCCAGAATCTTAAATATCTGCTCTTTATATGTCTCTGCATTTTTTGCCACTTCTTCTTTTGTGAGAGGTTTTCTGGTTTCGGATTTTCCGGTAGGATCGCCTATCATGCCTGTAAAGTCGCCAATCAAGAAAATCACATGATGGCCCAATTCCTGAAACTGCTTTAATTTATGGATTAAAACCGTGTGGCCGAGATGGAGGTCAGGGGCTGTGGGGTCAAAGCCTGCTTTTATGCGCAGCGGTTTTCCTGTCTTCAGTTTTTTTATAAGCTCATCTTCCAGTATAAGCTCTGCCGCGCCTCGTTTGATTATGGAAAGTTGTGTTTGAATATCAGTCATGGTGTGCATACTTTCGGATTTAATTTTTGTATCATAACAAACTTTCCCTTGAGCGGCAAATTGTTTTTTTGGCATGTTTTGCCCATTGTCTCATTTGACACATGCTATCATATATGATATTGTTTTATCGAATGGGAAATATCCAAAAACTTTTTGATAAAGCAAAGAACAACCCTCATGATGTAAGATTTGATGATATGTGCAGATTGGCAGAGCATTTTGGTTTTACCTGCAGGGGCGGCAAAGGAAGCCACAGGGTTTATACAAGAAAAGGCATCTATGAGATATTAAATTTTCAAAATGTTAAGGGAAAGACTAAACCTTATCAGGTAAGGCAGTTTCTGAAGATTATAGAAAATTACAATCTGACAATTAAAGGAGAATAAACAATATGCGCCGACACTATTCAATAAAAGTCTTCTATAGCGAAGAAGACAAAGGCTTTGTAGCAATAATTCCTGACTTGCCGGGCTGCTCTGCATTTGGCGAAACAGAGGAGGAAGCCATAAAAGAGGCAAGGATTGCGCAAGAATTATGGATTAAAACAGCAAAGAAAGAAGGCCGAAAGATACCACAGCCTTCTACAGTAGAAGCATATAGCGGAAAAATCCTTGCCAGGACTCCTAAATCTCTGCATCAGGAACTGCTGGAAAGGGCAAAAGAAGAAGGCGTCAGCCTTAATCAACTTATCGTATATCTTCTTTCTGCGGGATTAAAGAAAAGGGCGGCTTGAAATAAAGAGGGGAGGGGTTCAGGTTAAAAAAGAGACGACGGCAAAAAGCAAGACCTGACCCTCCGTTCCCTCTTTTTCTACCCTGTGCATGCTTATCAAATTCTCTAAAATTAAAATGTGAGAGATATATGGTTTTGCGGGTATATTACAATGCCACATTTATCCTTTCAATAGCCGTTGCCTTGCCGGTTTTAGAATCTATGGATACCACAACCCCTTGCATAAAGACATCCTTTGCAGCCACCTCAAATTTTTTCGGCATCTGCGTAAGAAATCTTTCAAGAACAATCTCTTTCTGCATTCCAATCACCGAATTCAGGGAGCCTGTCATGCCTGCGTCGCTTATGAATGCCGTTCCTTGAGGCAATATCCTTTCATCTGCGGTCTGGACATGGGTGTGCGTGCCTATGACCGCGCTTATCTTGCCGTCAAGAAACCAGGCCATCGCAGCCTTTTCAGAAGTGGTCTCTGCGTGCATATCAAGAATAATCGCCGAGGTTTCACGCTTTACTTCTTCAATAATCTTTTCGGCGGCTCTGAACGGACAATCAAGATTATCCATAAAAACCCTTCCGCAGAGATTGAGGATGCCTATCTTTGCGTCAGACCTTGTTTTAAATATTGACCAGCCGAAACCGGGAGCCCCCTCAGGATAATTGGCAGGCCGGAGGAGCCACTTTTTATCGGCGATATAAGGAATAATCTCTTTTTTGTCCCAGATGTGATTGCCGGATGTTATCACATCTATGTTGAGGCCGATAAGCTCTTCCGCAATATTCGGCGTAATACCGAACCCGCCTGCGGCGTTTTCTCCGTTTGCAATAACGAAGTCTATGGCATATTTTTCTGTGAACTCGGGCAGGAGTTCCTTTACGGCGATCCTGCCCGGTTTTCCGATTATATCTCCTATGAAGAAAATCTTGACTGTCTCGGCCATATCATTATTTTGCATAATCAACGGCGCGGGTTTCCCGTATAACAGTAACCTTTATCTGTCCGGGATAATTCATTTCCTTCTCTATCTTTCTTGCTATGTCTTTAGAAAGCGCAACGGCGCCTTCATCGGATATTGACTGGTTGCTTGCAATAACCCTTATCTCTCTCCCAGCCTGAATTGCATAAGATTTTTCAACGCCTGAAAATGAGGTTGCTATCTTCTCAAGGTCTTCAAGCCTCTTTACATATGTCTCCATCATCTCTTTTCTTGCGCCAGGCCGGGCCGCAGAAAGCGCATCAGCCGCCTGAACCAATATGCCTAAAAGCGATTCAGGGTTGGGGTCGTGATGCGTTGCAATCCCTGCGACAATCTTTGGATTCTCGCCGTATTTCCTTGCCAGGTCGCCGCCGATGATTGCATGGGAGCCTTCAACCTCGTGGTCAACCGCCTTGCCGATGTCATGGAGAAGCCCGGCCCTCTTTGCCGGCTTGTCAGGAATTCCCAACTCGGCAGCCATAATCCCGCAGATAAACGCCACCTCCATTGAATGGACATACACATTCTGCGCATAGCTTGTCCTGAATTTAAGCCTGCCAATGAGCTTTATCAATTCCGGGTGAAGGCCGTGGATTCCGGTATCAAACACAGCCTGCTCCCCTGCCTCTTTAATCGTCTGCTCTATCTCTTGCTCAACCTTGCTTACAATCTCTTCTATCCTCGCTGGATGTATTCTCCCATCCGCTACCAATCTCTCCAAAGTCATTTTTGCCACTTCTCTTCTTACCGGATTATGGCCTGAGAGTATGACAGCCTCAGGCGTATCATCTATAATAATATCAATGCCGGTTGCAGCCTCAATCGCCCTGATATTGCGGCCTTCTCTGCCGATAATCCTTCCCTTCATCTCGTCATTGGGAAGATTTACGACAGACACGGTTCTTTCCGCGGTATATTCGCCTGCGTACCTTTGAATGGCAAGCGCCATAATCTCCCTTGCTTTGTTTGCGGCCACTTCCCTGGTTTCATCTTCAATCCGTTTTA
>JACRNK010000072.1 GCA_016234985.1 Deltaproteobacteria bacterium | reverse complement strand
TCAGGGCGCTGATTCTTGGGATCCCATTGGTGCTTTTTGTCGCGAAACGAATATATCCGCTCCTTGGCCCTTGATTTCTCCTCGTCCCGTCTTGCCCCGCCAAAGGCCGCATCATATCCGCCTGCATCGAGCGCCTGACGGAGGGACTCTGTTTTCATAACATTCGTATAGATGTTCGAGCCGTGGTCAAAGGGATTTATATTTTTTTCGATACCCTCTTTGTTGATATGAACTATGAGTTTCAGGTTATGCTTTTTGCAAAAGTTGTCGCGAAAGGCAATCATGTCCCTGAACTTCCATGTTGTGTCGACATGAAGGAGAGGGAAAGGCAGCGGAGCCGGATAGAACGCCTTGCGCGCCAGATGCACGAGCGCGGAAGAATCCTTGCCTATTGAGTAAAGCATGACCGGATTGTCAAATTCCGCGGCCACTTCGCGGATGATATGGATTGATTCCGCCTCAAGCTGTTTTAAGTGTGTGAGATTATAAGAAGTCATATTGTTTGATAACAAACGCAATAAATGTCTTTATACTGCGTTAGACTCCTCGGAAAATCCTCGACATACTAAAAAGTATGCCTGTGGTTTTCCTCGTCGTTTGCCTTGTCTAAAGCCATTTCTTGTGTTTGTATTGCGTTTTATTTTTTTATTTATTATGCAACCCGCACTCTGTCTTCTGAAACCCTGCCCATCTGCCTGCCCTTGCATCCTCGCCGGGCTTAACAGGTTTGGTGCATGGCTCGCATCCGATGCTGGGATAGCCTTTGTCGTGAAGGATATTGTAAGGCACATTGTATTTATGGATATAATTCCACACATCTTTGATAGTCCATTTTACCACTGGATTCACCTTTACAAGATTGAAACTTTTATCCCACTCCACCACCTGAGCATTAGCTCTGGTTGGGGACTGCTCTCTCCTGATGCCGGTAATCCAGCACCTCAGCCCCTTTAATGCCTCCATGAGGGGTTCTATCTTTCTTATTTTGCAGCAAAGGTCAGGATTTACAGCCCACAACTTGTCTCCATGCGCTTTTGCCTGCTCCTCCAGCGTCATGGTCGGACGATACTGGAGCGGTGATATGCCATACTTTTTGATGAGCCTGTCCCTTGTATCGTATGTCTCCTTGAAGAGGAGGCCTGTATCCAGGTAGAATATCTTGACCTCTGGATTTATCTTTGTCTGCATATCCACCAAACATACATCCTCTGGCCCAAAGCTGCAGGCCAGGGCCAAATCAGGGTAGAAGTGGGCTATAGCCCACCGTATGGCATCCTCAGGGTCTTTACCCTCCAGCCTGTCGCTTGCCTCTTTAAGTTCTTCCTCTTTCCATATCTTTGTTGTCATGCTTTTACTCCATTTCTAAATATCATGCTCATTTATTCTTCAAACACCTCCACCCTGCAAGGCGCCCTTGCGACAAGCTCGTCAACCATGGACTTTGAAAAATACTTTAAAAATACCGACCGCTTTCTTTTTATAGCAACAGCCGCATCAATCTTATACCTTTCAATCACCTCAAGAGACTTTTCAACAAAATCCCCCTGCGTTGTAACAGCGTCAAAATCAACATTTTCCTCCATTGCCCTGATCTGAACCTTGCCCATCTCCTCGTAGCCGCGCTGGCGGTATTCCTTCATAATCGCCTCTGTAAGCTGTGTTGAAGGCTTGTCGCCGATAAATCCTATGTCGGTAAATTTATCAAAAACCTCGTTTGTAAGCTCAGTCTCAATTATATAGAGGACGACAAGTTTCGCCTTTTCCTTCTTCGCAAGACCAACGGCATGCCCTATGGCATTCTGCGATGTCCTTGAAGTTGAGAGTATGAGAAGTATGTTCTTCATATCCTTATTCCTATCATCGGCCAGTAAAATCTCGCTGTCAGATTAAAAACCAGCCATGCTATCACCATCATTGCAATGCCTGCCTTTGCCATATCTCGCGTGGTTATGTAGCCAGATGACACTGCTATTGCATTTGCAGGCGTTGACATGGGAAAACAAAATGCCAGGCCTGCAGGAACCGCTATGGCATACGCAATAGC
>JACRNK010000108.1 GCA_016234985.1 Deltaproteobacteria bacterium | reverse complement strand
CTGGAGGTGACAAAGCAAAGGGGCGCTATCTGGGCGTTCAAGGGTGAGGCCTTTGTTGACGGCAATTTGGTGAGCGAGGCAGAGTTGATGGCTACGATAGTGGACAAGTAATAGTTTGTCATGCCCGAATGTCTCTGTCGGGCATCCATGGTTCGACAAGCTCACCATGACAACTGGTCACCCTGAGCCTGTCGAAGGGTGGATTCCCGATAGAAGCCTTCGGGACATTTATGATTTGGGCAACAGCCCGTTGAGATTTGACATTTGAGTTTTGAATTAAATCTAAAAATGGGGCAGATAAATGATTGTAAAGGATAAAAAAGAAAAAGATTTAATCCATCCTACTGCCATAATTCACCACGGCGCTGAGATTGATGCAGATGTTGAAATAGGGCCTTATTCGGTTATAGGCAAGGATGTAAAAATAGGAAAAGGAACAGTCATAGCCTCTCATGTGGTGATAGACGGCTGGACGACTATCGGAACAGGATGCCGAATCCACCAATTTGCCTCTGTAGGTGCGCCGCCTCAGGATATAAGATACAAAGGCGAGAAAACCGAAGTAATCATCGGCAACAATAACGATATAAGAGAATTTGTCACTGTCCATCGGGCTACTACAAAGGAGAATAAAAAAACAATTATAGGGGATAACAACTTCCTCATGGCCTATGTCCATATCGCCCATGACTGCACTATAGGCAATAATGTTATAATGGCAAACGCCGCTACATTGGCGGGTCATGTCCGGGTTGAAGACCATGCCATAATCGGCGGTCTGGTTGCCATCCATCAATTTGCCAATATCGGCGCCTATGCCATAATCGGCGGCGCTTCGGCAATTACCCATGATGTGCCTCCTTTTGTCATGGCTGTGGGGAATAGGGCAAAGTTGTATGGCCTGAATAAAGTGGGGCTCAGGAGACAGGGATTTTCACGCGAGGAAATCGATAATCTGAAAAAGGCCTATCATATACTTTTCAGGAGCGGCCTTGCCTTGAAAGATGCTCTTGTGAAATTGGAAGGAGAATTTGGGCATTCAACCCATGTTGCGAAACTCTTGGGATTTATCAAGGTTTCCAAGCGCGGCATCACCAGAGAAAGCGGAAGAAGGGCGGAGGGAGATGAGCAGGCGGATTAAGGTTGCTGTTATCGGCGTAGGGTATCTTGGCAAATTTCATGCGGAAAAATATGCAGGCATTCCTGAAGTAGAGCTTGTAGGGGTTGTTGACGCTGATAAAAAACAGGCGGAAGCGGTTGCGTCAGGTTTAAAGACAAGCGCATTCCATTCATACAAGGATATTCTTTCAAAGGATAAGGTGGATGCAGTAAGCATTGTTGTTCCCACATCCCTTCATTACAGCATTGCAAAGGATTTTCTTTCGCAAGGCATAGATTGTCTTCTGGAAAAACCCATAACAAATACGCTTGCCGAGGCTGATGAGCTTATCAGGATAGCCGTAAATAAAAAGGCGATTTTGCAGATTGGGCATCTTGAGAGATTTAATGCAGCGGTTATGGCGGCCCGGGGCAGAGTAAATAATCCTTTGTATATAGAATGCCACAGGCTGTCGCCGTTTCCAAACAGGTCAACTGATGTGGATGTGATTCTTGATGTGATGATTCATGACATAGATATTATTTTACATCTTGTCAAATCGGAGATTGAATCAATAGACGCAACGGGGCTGCCGGTTCTCACGAATATGGCTGACATAGCCAATGCGCGGCTCAGGTTTAAAAACGGCTGTGTTGCAAATATTACCGCAAGCAGGGTTTCAAAAGAGAGGGTAAGAAAGATAACACTGTTTCAGCAAGACGGCTATACGGCAATTGATTATGCAAATCAGACTATGACGGTATTCAGAAAGGCCTCTGAAAGAAGTGGAGAATTGCCGCATATTGCAGAAGAAGCGGTAAACATAGAAAAAAACGACACCCTTCTGCAAGAGATAAAGGCGTTTGTCAATTCGGTTATTACAAGAAAACCTCCTGCGGTTTCAGGAGAGGACGGCAGAAGGGCGCTGGAAGCTGCGCAGATGATACAGGAAAAAATAGCCTGTCCCCCTCTGGCGGGGGATTAAGGGGG
>JACRNK010000039.1 GCA_016234985.1 Deltaproteobacteria bacterium | reverse complement strand
GGCGTATTCAGATAGAAAGTTCATGGCGTCTTGCTCCACAACAACATTCAGATTGCCAAGCCCCATCTCTTTGTCTTCCAATGCCTTTTTGATGATAACCTTTAAATCTTCTTCAGTAAGCTGTTCAAGAACCAGAACCTTGCATCTGGATAAAAGCGGCGAATTGATTTCAAAAGAAGGGTTTTCTGTGGTGGCGCCTATTAAGGTTATCGTGCCGTCTTCCACATAATGGAGAATCGCATCCTGCTGCGCTTTATTAAAACGATGAATCTCATCCACAAAGAGGATTGTCCTCCGGTTTCTTAATCCGAGTTCATCCTTTGCCTCTGCCACCACTTCTCGTATCTCTTTCACCCCTGAAAGCACGGCGGAGAACGACACAAAGTTCACCCCGATTGCGTTAGCAATAATATTGCCAAGTGTTGTCTTTCCTGCGCCTGGAGGCCCCCAGAGGATTAACGACAAAAGGTCCTTTTTTTCTATGAGCCTTGTGATAAATTTCCCCTTGCCCAGTAACGGCCGCTGCCCCACAACCTCTTCAATAGCCCTCGGCCTCATCCTATCCGCTAAGGGGCTTGATTTGTTACCCTCTGTTTTAACCTTTTTCTCGAAAAGCTCCATAATCATCTTTTTTTAATATACTATAGAATCAAAATGAGCGCAAACTGCAAGCCCCCTTAGCCTTGTGTCAAACTACTCTAAATTTAAAATCCATTTGAGTTTCCGATTAATCTATGTATAATCAATTGCAATAAAACTGATACAGAGGTAATAGCATGGATTATAAAAACACCCTCAATCTTCCAAAAACAGACTTCCCCATGAAGGCAGACCTGGCAAAGAACGAGCCGGAGATTTTGAAAAAATGGGAAGGGGACGGGCTTTACGCAAAGATTATGGATGCGGGAAAGACGCGGAAAAAATTTATCCTGCACGACGGGCCGCCCTATGCCAACGGCAATATCCACATCGGCCATGCCCTGAACAAGATATTAAAGGACATCATCGTCAAATCCAGATTTATGACCGGTTTTGCAACAGATTATGTGCCGGGGTGGGATTGTCACGGATTGCCCATAGAATTGCAGGTGGAAAAAAATCTCGGCGCGAAAAAACACGAACTGTCAAAAACAGAGATACGGAAAAACTGCCGCGCCTATGCGGAAAAGTATGTGAACATCCAGCGAGAGGAATTTAAGCGGCTCGGTGTGTTCGGCGAATGGGACAAGCCCTATCTCACCATGAATTATGAGTATCAGGCGTCTATCTTAAAAGAACTCGGCAAGTTTGTTGCCAACGGGCTTGTGTATAAAGGCAAGCGGCCTATTCACTGGTGCGCCTCGTGCCAGACAGCTTTGGCAGAGGCAGAGGTGGAATATAACGACAAAGAGTCGCCGTCGGTTTATGTAAGATTCAATATTCAAGATTCAAGATTCAAAGAAATATTTCCGGGCCTTGCCGATAAAGATATTTCCATCATTATTTGGACCACAACCCCCTGGACGCTTCCGGCAAATCTGGCGATTGCCTTGCATCCTGAATTTGAGTATGTAGCCGTGGGAATACAAAAAACTCCTCCCCCTATCCCCCTCCAGAGGGGGACAAAGACGGAGGATCATGGAGAAGAGATATTTATTGTTGCAAAAGGTCTTTTGGAAAATATCGCGCAGAAACTTGGTTGGTCGGATTATAAAATTCTCACCACCTTCAAGGCGGAAAAATTAGAAGGGATGAAGGCACGGCATCCGTTTATTGACAGGGATTCCGTAATTGTGCTGGGCGATCATGTGACGCTTGACGCAGGCACAGGCTGCGTGCATACCGCGCCAGGTCATGGCCAGGAAGATTATGAGATGGCCTTGAAATACGGGCTTGATATTTATAACCCGGTTGACAATCAGGGCAAATTTACATCACAGGTGCCGGAATTTGAAGGTCAGTACGTGTTCAAGGCAAATAGCGGCATCATTGATCTGTTGAAACAAAAAGGCGCTCTGCTGCATGAAGAAAAAATAAAACATTCCTATCCTCACTGCTGGCGGTGCAAAAATCCGATTATCTTCCGGGCAACCGAGCAGTGGTTTATCTCTATGGAAAAAGGGGAATTGAGAAAAAAGGCGATGAGCGCGATTGACAAGGTTTACTGGATACCGTCGTGGGGCAGAGACAGGATTTACAACATGGTGGCTAACAGGCCTGATTGGTGCATCTCGCGCCAGAGGGCATGGGGCGTGCCGATTACCGCGTTTGCCTGCAAAAAATGCGGCCACACCCTGTTGGAAGAAAAGATTATCAATAAAATCGCGGATGAGTTTGAAAAACATGGCGCGGACATCTGGTTTGAAAAATCCGCAGACGAACTTTTGCCCGCAGGGAACTTTTGCCCGCAGGAACAAAATGTGCGAAGTGCGGAAGCTATGAATTGGAAAAAGAGGAAAATATATTGGATGTCTGGTTTGATTCAGGAACAAGCTTTGCCGGTGTTCTGGAAAAGAGAGAAAATTTAAAAATGCCCGCAGACCTCTATCTTGAGGGAAGCGACCAGCACAGAGGATGGTTCCACTCATCGCTTTTTGCATCCATTGGCACAAGGGGCATTGCGCCCTACAAAGCGGTATTGACCCACGGTTTTGTGGTTGACGGCTCAGGCAGAAAAATGAGCAAGTCACTGGGCAATGTGGTTGCGCCGCAAGAGGTCATCGGCAAACACGGGGCAGAGGTTTTGCGGCTCTGGGTTGCAGGCGAGGATTACCGCGAGGACATACGCATATCAGAAGAAATATTGAAGAGGCTCTCAGAGGCTTACCGTAGGATACGCAATACCTTCCGGTACATCCTCGGCAATCTCTATGACTTTGACCCTGAAAAAGATATTGTCCCATACAGCGACCTGACCGAGTTGGACAGGCTCACTCTCCACAGGCTTGCGAAGCTAACCGAGCGGGTGTTGAAAGCTTACGAGACTTTTGAGTTTCATGTCATCTATCATTCTGTCCACAACTTCTGCAATGTGGACTTGAGCGCATTCTATCTGGATATATTGAAAGACCGGCTCTATATATCAAAGCCTGATTCAAAGGCACGACGCGCAGGTCAGACGACTATCTATCATGTTGCGGATTATCTCGTGCGGCTCATCGCGCCGGTGCTGGTTTTTACCTCTGATGAGGTGTGGCAATTCATGCCCAAAAGAAAAGAGGCAAACGTGCATCTCGCGGCATTCCCGCAAGTGAAAAAAGAATGGATGGATGACGAATTGGAAAAGAAATGGGACGTCTTGCTTAAAATAAAAGGTGAGATTGCAAAAGCAATGGAAACGGCGAGAAAAGATAAGATTATCGGCCATCCGCTGGATGCGCGGATTTCGGTTCTGCCGCCCAAAGAAACAGAGCAACTTGTAAAACAAGAGACCGCGAACCTGAAAGAGATTTTGATCGTGTCTCAATTTGTTGTGGGAACAGGAGAAGGCGCAGCCTTTGAAAGCGCGGAGATTCCGGGACTCAAGGTGTGGGTTGCTCCGGCCGCTGGCAAAAAATGCGAACGATGCTGGAACTTCAGCGAACGGGTAGGAGAAAATAAAGAACACCCGGCTATCTGCGAAAGATGTGTGGAGGCGGTAGGGTAGGGTGCAAAAATACAAAACCCTCATACTGATTTCTTTAACCATTATTATCCTTGACCAGCTAACAAAGGCCGTCATTGCCAATTATCTCATCCTTCATCAGTCCATAGAGGTAACGCGCGGTTTTTTTAATATCACCTACTTAAGGAATCCCGGCGCAGCGTTCAGCCTGTTCCACGAAAGCGGCAAAACCTTTCGCATGTTTTTTTTAACAGGCGCATCCGTTGTTGCGCTGCTGGCTATATTCTTTGTTTATAGAAATGTCAAAGATAATACGATATACAAAATTGCCTTGTCTCTTATTGCAGGCGGCGCTGTGGGAAATCTGATAGACAGGATTCGTTTGGGAGAGGTTATAGATTTTCTGGATGTCTATATCGGCCGATACCACTGGCCTGCATTCAATGTTGCGGATTCTGCTATTACGGCAGGGGTTTTTCTTGCGATATTTTCGCTATCTAAAAACAAGGGTGTTTAATCAATCTTCCAATCCCATTTTTTTTAGCTCGGCCTGAACAAATTCCCTTATAATCTGCTGGTCGTCATGCGCAGGGTGAACAAACTGAACTCCTGCCCCGCCGAAAAGGCTTTTCTCGCCGCTCATCTGGGTGCACCATTTAACAATCCCTTTTATATTTAAAAGCCGGCTGGAGCCTGGAAGCGCAAATCTCATATGCAGATTCGTGCCTGGAAAAAGGGTTTTCTTGGTATGCAGAAACAAACCTGTTTCGCTTATATTCAGGAGATAGCCTGTAGATGATACTTCACCAACGCTGAAATCCACGGGAAGAGATATAGGAACCCTCGGGTCGCCGCGACGGGCAGCTTTACCCGGAAAGAGTATCTTGTTGACTCTGAAAACAATTTCTTCAGGGGTAAATGCCTTAGTCATAAGACCTTCTGCCCCAAGCTCTTTCAATCGGTCAATCACCTGACTGGTCTCATAAACGCCTGTTATAGCCAGGATGTGAAACCTGCCCCTTAAACTGTTGTTGTTTATCCATTCCAGCACCCCAAAACCGTCCATATTCGGCATTTGAAGGTCAAGGAGTATCATATCTATGCCGTTCGGGTTTATCTGAATTTCCTTTATAAGCTCCGCGCCGTCCTTAACAATCCTGACCTTATGGCCGGCCTCGGTAAGGACATCGCTCAACTTCACCCTGAAGAACTCGCTGTCGTCTGCAACGATTATAGTTTTTGAGTCTTTTGTAATCATGGATTGCAAATATATAGCTGAAAAAACAGGAAAGGTCAACTAAAATAGACCAACAAAAAAATATAATCCGCTTGACAATTCAAACAATTTTCTAATAAGATACAAAAGATATTATGAATCGTAATCATGGCCTTACAAAGATTTATAAGGAAGAAGATTCCTGTCAGTATCTTAAATTCCACGGGGTATAACCGCTGACCAGCTTAAAAAGGCTATTGATGAGCAGCGCACTTCAGGGGGGCGGCTTGGATATAATCTTGCCAAGCTGGGCTATATCAATGAAAAAGATCTCACATCATTTTTAAGCAAACAGTACGGCATCCCCGCAGTAGACCTTGCTACTACAGAGATAGACCATGAAATAATAAAGCTCATACCTGAAGATGTTGCCAATAAATATCAGATAATCCCAGTCAGCAGGACTGGCTCCACCCTTGTGATAGCTATGGCTGACCCGTCCAACATCTTTGCGATAGACGACATAAAATTTCTCACAGGCTATAATGTTGAATCAGTAATTGCCTCCGAAGCCGCCATAAAGACCGCTATAGAGAAATACTATGCGTCTGCCGAGGAAGAAATGGCGCTGGGCGATGTCCTGACAGAGTTTGATGAAAGCGAGATGGAGATTGTTCATGATGAGGAAGAGGTTGATGTAAACGACCTTAAGAAGGCTGTAGAAGACGCCCCTGTGGTCAAATTGGTAAACCTTATTCTTACCGATGCAATTAAAAGAGGGGCAAGCGATATTCATGTAGAGCCTTATGAAAAATCATTCAGGGTCAGATACAGGGTTGATGGCGTCTTGTCGGAGGTTATGAAGCCTCCCCTGAAACTTAAGAATGCCATTGTGTCAAGGATAAAGATTATGTCTAATCTGGATATTGCAGAAAGGCGGCTGCCGCAGGACGGAAGAATCAAATTGAAGATGGGTAAAGACAAAGAAATGGATTACCGCGTCTCCGTCCTGCCCACTCTTTTCGGCGAGAAGGTTGTTATGAGACTTCTGGACAAATCCAACCTTCAGCTTGATATGACAAAGCTTGGATTTGAAGAAAAGGCTTTAAAGGATTTCAAGGACGCCATTGAGAAACCGTGGGGCATAGTTCTTGTCACAGGCCCGACAGGAAGCGGCAAGACAACAACACTTTATTCGGCGCTTTCAGAATTAAATAAAGTAAGCGATAACATATCCACGGCTGAAGACCCTGTGGAATTCAATCTTGCAGGCATAAACCAGGTTCAGATGCATGAGGCAATCGGTTTGAATTTCGCCAGCGCATTAAGGTCATTTTTAAGACAAGACCCGGATATAATAATGGTCGGAGAAATAAGGGACTTTGAAACAGCCGAAATAGCCGTCAAGGCGGCGCTTACAGGCCATCTTGTTCTTTCAACACTGCATACAAATGATGCGCCTGGAACAGTAAACAGGCTTTTAAATATGGGTATAGAGCCGTTTCTTATCTCTTCGGCTACAAACCTTATTCTTGCCCAAAGGCTTGCCAGAAAGATATGCAAGGATTGCAAGGAAGAAAGCCATATATCGCCGCAGGCTCTGATAGAGATAGGCGTTCCACCGGAAGAGGCCAAGGATTTTAAATACTTTAAAGGCAAAGGCTGCGCCACATGCGGCGGCACAGGCCATAAAGGCAGAATAGCGCTTTACGAGGTTATGCCTTTTACAGACAGCTTAAAGGAGCTTGTGCTTAACGGCGCTTCCTCTGCCGAGCTAAAAAGGGGCGCTATAAAGGACGGCATGAAGACATTAAGGATGAGCGGGATTACAAAGATAAAGGAAGGCGTCACGACAATAGAAGAAGTGGTAAGGGCAACAATGGCGGATTAGAAAGACAATTAAAAATTACGAATTAAAAATTACGAATTATAAACCGTTATATTCAATTCTTAATTCGTAATTCCCAATTCGTAATTGATTTTAACAAGGGAGACATAATGGAAGCAACCACAGAGCAAAGAAAAGTTCCGGGACTTCAAGACCTTCTTAAGATTATGCTGGACAAGAACGGTTCAGACTTGCATATCACAACAGGGTCGCCGCCGAGAATACGGGTGCATGGCAAACTTTTGCCGCTGGAACAACTTTCACCTTTGACGCCTGTTGACACCAAACAGATGACATACAGCATCTTAACCGACGCCCAAAAGCATACCTTTGAAGAGGAAAATGAGCTTGATTTCTCGTTTGGTTTAAAAGGCTTGTCCAGATTCAGAGGCAATCTGTTTGTTCAAAGGGGCGCGGTAGGAGGCGTTTTCAGGACAATTCCTTTTAAGATAAAAACATTTCAGGAATTGGGTCTGCCGCCGATTGTGGAAGAGCTTTCTAAAAAGCCGCGCGGCCTTATCCTTGTTACAGGCCCGACAGGAAGCGGCAAATCCACAACCCTTGCCTCCATGATAAATAAGATAAACGAGGAAAGGGAAGACCACATAATGACAATAGAAGACCCCATTGAATATTTGCACCCATCCAAAAAGGCGCTTGTAAATCAGAGAGAGGTCGGCGCAGACACCAACAGCTTCAAAAAGGCGTTGAAACATGTGCTAAGGCAGGACCCGGATGTTGTTCTGCTGGGCGAACTCCGTGATATGGAGACCATAGAAATAGCCCTTACTGTCGCAGAGACAGGACATCTCTGTCTTGCCACACTCCATACCAATTCCTGCGTTCAGACCATAAACAGAATTGTCGATGTGTTTCCTTCCAATCAGCAGCCGCAGATAAGGGCGCAGCTTTCTTTTGTTCTTCCTTATAAGGGAAGACAAGGTTCACCAGATATATTCCCAGATGCAGGTGGGCCAGGCCAAATTCGGCATGCAGACCATGAACCAGTGCCTCTTATTGCTTTTTCAGAGAAGGCTCATATCTCTTGATGAGGCAATCGGCAGGAGTTCAGATCCGGATGAATTAAGACAGATGATGTCAAACGCAGGCGGTATGAGGCCGGGCGGGATGGTGAGATAAAATTACGAATTAGGAATTAAAAAGTCCCCCTTAACAAAGGGGGAATAATCTAAAATCGTAAATCTGAAATTAAAACTATGCCAATATTTACTTACGAAGGAAAAACCATAAGCGGTGAATTGCGCAAGGGTGAGATAGAAGCCGCCAGCATGGCTGTTGCCACCGCCAATCTCAGAAGACAGCAGATTATCGCGAGCAAGGTTATTGAAAAAAAGGCCGGCTTTGCCTTCAAAATACCCGGACTTGGAGGCGGAACCAAAGTAACTACCAAAGAGGTGGTTATCTTTACCCGCCAGTTTGCCACTATGATAGACGCCGGTCTTCCGCTTGTTCAGTGTCTTGAAATCCTTTCCAGCCAGCAGGAAAATAAAGGATTCAAAGCAGCCCTGACAGAAATCAAAAAAAGCGTTGAGGGCGGTTCCACCTTTGCTGACGCCCTTCGCAAGCATCCAAAGGTATTTGACGACCTTTATGTAAATCTTGTTGCAGCAGGCGAAGTAGGCGGCATTCTTGACACAATACTCAGCAGGCTTGCCGGTTTCATGGAAAAGGCTGAAAAATTAAAAGCCAAGATTAAAGGCGCGCTTATGTATCCGCTGGTTATATCCATAATTGCCGTTGTCATTGTGGGCGGTTTGCTTTTGTTCGTTGTTCCAATCTTTGAGGGCATGTTTAAGGATTTTGGCAAGGCGCTTCCTATGCCGACGCAGATGGTGGTCAATTTAAGCAATGCCTTAAAAAACTACTGGTATATTATTATAGGGACAATTGCAGGTTTAGTAATAGGCATTAAACAGTATGGCAAAACACCCAAAGGCAGGATAGTACTGGATAGTGTTTTGTTAAAAGCGCCTATATTTGGAGATCTGATAAGAAAAACTGCGGTTGCGAGATTCACAAGGACAATGGCTACCATGATGAGCAGCGGCGTGCCTATACTTG
>JACRNK010000107.1 GCA_016234985.1 Deltaproteobacteria bacterium | reverse complement strand
TTTGCAAACCACTCCTATATAAAACCTGTGGAGAGCGGGACTGTCCCTGCCATTCTTAAAGACGGCGAACTTATAAATATCCCTCAAAATATAATAAATGGCGGGGTGATGTGGAAATATCATCCATATCTCTCAGGGAGTGTTTATGCAAGCTGGCACGACAGAATCAAGTCGCCCATAGGAACAACATCCACAACTTACGAATACGACCCTGATTATGAAATCTCTGCCAAGACAATACTCAACCTTGCCGTAAGCGCCCATGATGTCTATAAGGGATTAGAGCTATCGTTTAAAATCCACAACCTGTTTGATGAAAGGGACTACAGGGGCGGGACAGTGCGTATCCCATACCCGCAGGAGGGCAGAAATATTTTGTTCACAGTGGGGTATAAGTTTTGAATATAAGACATACGACTTTTATTTTGCTCCGTAGGGGCATACTGTTTGTAGAAATAAATTTCAAAAAATATTTTTTAGCTCCATCGGAGCGGCCTGTAACATGTCCGATGCCTGCTCATCAATTTATATGCCACGCAACAGGCCGCTCCTACGGAGCTTTGGTTTTGGTTATGAATTTTGTTGCTACAAACAGTTCGCCTCTACGAGGCTTATTGCGTATAGGAGGCATTCCCCTTATTTTTAACGTCCTTTCCATATTTTTCTCCCTCTTAATCATGCCGCCCTTTGCCTATGCCGGTGATGTGGCGGCAGTCAAAAGTGTGGACATAGTTCCATATAGAGAGGCGGTGAATGGGTTTAAAAATGTTGTAAATAAGCGGGTTCATGAGTATGTTATAATGGATGAAAAAGGAATGGATAATTCCGTTGTCTTAAGGCTCAAGGAACAGAAGACAGATTTGATATTTGCGCTCGGCACAGACGCCCTCGCGCTGGCAAAGGGAGAATTTAAGAATACGCCTGTTGTTTTTGCATTTGTTTTAAACCCTGATGCTGTTATAGGAAAGGATATAGATGCGGTTGCGCAGGGGAATATAAAAGGCATAGATATGATTGCCCCGCCTATGGAGCAGTTCAATGCCCTTCTGGAGATTGCGCCTAAAGTAAAACGGATAGGGGTGATATACGACCCTTCTAAAACGCAGGACATTATAAATGATGCGGCTATTGCCGCAAAGAGTCTCGGCTTAACCCTTGTAACCCGTGAGATAAAGTCCGGAGGAGAGGCAATAGACGCAGTTTCGGACATGGAGGGAAAGATAGACGCCTTATGGATGGCGCCTGATACAACAGCGATAACAAGAGAATCCATAGAATATATGCTTTTATTTTCTTTTAGAAACAGGGTCCCTGTTATCGGCATATCCGATAAATATGTGAAAGAGGGCGCCCTCCTTGCCCTTTCCTTTGACAGCGAGGATATGGGAAGACAGGCAGGCGAGGTGGCAATGAAGATTCTCGAAGGCGGGGATACAACCCATATACATTTACTTAAACCAAGAAAACTTAAACTATCCATTAACCTGAATACGGCAGAAAAGCTGGGGCTAAATATTTCGGAGAGGGTTATAAGCAAGGCGGACAAGAAGTATCGGTAGGACGGCTATGTTAAAAAAAATCTTTCATGGTTTTCGCACAAGGGTATTCTGGCTGACCAGCCTCATGGTGGTGATATTGTCCGTTTTTTTCACCCTGATTGTCATCTACCAGCAGGGGAAACTATTAAAGCAGGAGAGCCTTCTTGATAATATCGTCCAACGCACTGCCAATTGGGAGAAGGACATGGTTTATGTCCGTGTTTACAGCAATCTTCATGAAAGACCCATATATGAGAATATAAAGGGAACCGGAGATATTCCGTTGCCGCTTATATCCGATGATATTAAAAAACAGGCAATGGACGGCGCATTCTACCGGAAGACAGCCTTTAACAATAACACGGAGGTCTATGAATTCTGGGCGCCTGTAATAGTGTCAAAAGAGTTTAAGGCAGAGGACGTTGTCATAGATACAGGCATCGCAGAAGCCGCTCCTTCTGCCGCCCCCGCAGACAAAACTATCGGTATTGTCCAGATAGGCTTTTCTTTGGAAAGTATAAATGCCAGAATAAACGGGATTGTCAGGACAAGTATATCTTTAACCCTCTTATTCTTTCCGGTATGCTTTATTCTTACCTATATGATAGCAAAGAGGATAACAGGGCCGTTATTGAAACTTGAAAAAGCCGTACAAACCATAGAAAAAGGCGGAGAATTTAAAAGGATTGATATAGATTCAAAAGATGAGATAGGACACCTTGCCTCTTCATTTAACAGCATGGTTGATTCGCTTAAGAAAAAGGATGAGGAGATTATGCGTCATATCAGGGAGCTTTCTGCGTTAAATACAGTAGCCTCTGCAGTAAACCAATCGCTTGATCTTAAGGAAACGTTGATGGACGGTCTGAAGGAGATATTGAAGCTGACCAATATGGAGGCAGGCTGGATATTCCTTGTGTCAGAAGACGGCTCTGCGCTTAAGGTTGCCGCCCATGCCGGCGTAGAGGACAGTTTTATACAAAAGGTTGACTCGCTTAAGCCAGGGGAAGGTTTTGCAGGCAAAGTGATCCTATCAGGAGAACTCATTATAGAGGAAGATATATCCGGCGACCCCAGGGTTTCAAGGGGCGCCGTATTTGAA
>JACRNK010000095.1 GCA_016234985.1 Deltaproteobacteria bacterium | reverse complement strand
TCTATGTCCCAGCCCTTTTGTGGTCATTGGGTTTGATTGGCATGGATGAGTCAACATACAGGCTTGTATGGTGGGGGCTCGGCCACCCATCACAGCAGATAAATGTTGCTGCAATGATATCTGTCTGGTATCTGCTCGGCACTTTGACAGTTGGAATGAAGCCAATCAACCAGAAGCTTTGCAGGACAGCCTTTGTGCTTTATGTGTTGTTTATAAATGTGGCGTCCGAGCATCATATACTGGTTGACCCGGTATTCAGCAATGCCCACAAGATATGGAATACAGGCTATGTCATGCATCTGGCTGTTCTTGCCAGCATGATACATGCCCTTGCAGTGCCTGCGGGCATAGAGGTTGCCTTGAGAAAGAAGGGGTTCACAAGCGGTCTTTTTGAATGGCTTAAAAAAGCGCCGTGGTCAAACCCGGCATTCTCAGCCCTTATGCTGTCCATATTTGGCTTCGGCTTTCTGGGCGGCATAACAGGCGTTATATTTGGGTCAGAGCAGGTAAATATCACAGCGCATAACACATGGAGAATTACAGGCCACTTCCACGGAACTGTTGTCTTTGGGACAACACTTGCATTTATGGGTGTAACCTATTATGTGCTGCCTCTTATATTCAGGAGAGAGGTGCTTGGCATGGGGTTTGCCAAACTTCAACCATGGCTCTTTGGCATCGGTATGCTGTTAACCTCAGGCGGCATGATGCTCGCAGGCGCTTACGGCGTCCCGAGAAGGCACTGGGACATAGTAAACTTCGGCGGCTCCCCGTTCGCCTTTGCATGGGATCCGACTGTCTATATGTGGCTCGGCGTATTTGGCATCGGCGCCCTTTTAGCGATCCTTGGCGGCGCTATATATGTTCTGGTTACAGTGCTGACCATATTTTTTGGAAAAAAGCTTGCATAACTTAAATAAGGAGGGTTAAAATCATGTCAGACAACAATGAAGGATTTGGGGCGCCTGGCACATTTGCCATTGCCATCATATTCCTGGCTACATTTATTATAATCTACTTTTTAAATTACAAATATTTAGCAAGTTTGTGGGAGCTTAGGTAAACCCCGTTAGAAAGTCACGTTTTTCTAACGGGGCAAATACAGGCAAGAGGCGATGAGGTAGGAGCCGACTCTGTCGGCGATAATCGCCATCAGGAGATGGCTCCTACCGCTCATTTTTATGGATTTTATCAATCAAAAACTTGACAGGGATAGCGAAAAACTTGTTTATGCATGGCTCTCCTTTGCCGTATCGTCGCTTATTTTTGCAGGCATATTCGCATTCCTTGTGGCCATGTCCCGGACTCCCGGCATCCAGAATATTTTCCCGACACATGATTACATCCGTGTCGCCCTTGTGGGGCATGTTATTTTGTCTGTCGTAATATGGTTTCTGGCATTTCAGGGTGTTTTGTGGACGCTTTCAACAACTAAATTTTTAAATGCAAAACCTTTTAGCATGTCTCTCTCATGGCTGGGCTTCTGGCTTTCTGTAAGCGGCACGTTGCTTGTAATAATTGCCGCGCTCTTTGCCCTCGGCATTCCTCTATTTATAAACTATGTGCCTGTGCTGACCCACCCGGTATTCTACATGGCGCTTATTGTCCTGGCTGCCGGTATTTTTATTACTTTGATAAATACATTTTTGACAGTGTGGAAGGCGCGGAAGGAGAAGACATATACAGGCCGTTTTCCCTTATTGACATTCGGCATGCTTATATCAGGCATAGCCGTTTTAACTGCGATAATATGCTTTGCGCTTTCTTACTATTTTCAAACGTTGGCGCCATCCGCCAAGATATTATTGGATTTTGAAACGCTTTTCTGGGGAGGCGGACACATACTACAATTTGCGAATACTATCGCAATGGTTACTGCATGGCTCTTTCTATCCAGTGTTATATTTAAAAAATTTCCCATAAAAGAGAGTTATGCAAAGGTTCTTTATGTAATTTATCTCCTCTTCATACTGCCTGCCCCGTTCATCTATTTTATTTATGATACTGCAAGCCAGCAATATAAAGATGCATTTACATCACTTATGCAATACGGCCTCGGGCCGTCTACAGGGATTTTTGCAATAACTGTTTTATTTGCTATCCTCCCCCTATCCCCCTCTGGAGGGGGACAGGGGGAGGATTCAAAAGACAATGGCAAACTTCCATGGAATGACCCCTTGTTTTCATCACTGGTCATATCAATGGCGGTTTTTGCATTCGGCGGTTTTATAGCCTTGATGATACACGGCTCCAACACAAAGATCCCGTCGCATTATCACGGGGTGATAGGGGGGGTTACGCTTGCATTCATGGGACTTACAAATCATATTCTTTATCTCCTGAAGAGGGATATTTACAGTTTAAGATTGGCAAGGGTTCAGCCGTATATTTACGGCGCAGGGCAGACGCTTTTTGTCATAGGAATGTTTCTGGCAGGCTCGCACGGCGTGCAGCGAAAGACCTTCGGCGCCGCCCAGAACCTTGATGATATTACAAAAATTATAGGCATGGTCGTCGTAGGCGTCGGCGGACTTATAGCCATTACAGGCGGCATTATATTTGTTGTAAATTCTATCTTGTCTCTTGCAGGGCCAAAGAAAATCCTTCAACTTGTTGATGTTGGAAATATAGGAACCGAATCCAATAGCTAAAAAGGAGAAATTTTATGCAGACAGCTCTAAAAGATTATCTTCCTCTCTTTAAAATCAGGATATGCTCGCTGATTACATTCAGCGCCGTTGTCGGGCTAATCTCCACAGCGTCGGCAAATATCTCAATAACGAACATTCTCTTTTTAATTATTGCCACAATGACGGCCTCTGCAAGCGCAAGCGCCTTTAACCACTATTTTGACATGGACATAGACGCAGTCATGAAACGGACGCAAAAAAGACCCATACCTTCAGGCAGCATAGATAGCTCAAAAAAGACCCTGCTCATAGCAGCCGTTCTTTTTATCGCCGCCATCCTTGTCTCATTTAATGCCCTTAATTACATGGTAAGCCTGCACCTGTTTCTTGGGGCTTTGGTATATGCGGTAATTTATACTGCATGGCTTAAGAGAAAGAGTTGGCTAAACATAATAATAGGAGGATTGGCCGGCAGTTTCGCCGTGCTTGCCGGAGGGGCGTCTGCCG
Source organism: Deltaproteobacteria bacterium (assembly GCA_016234985.1). Taxonomy (GTDB): domain Bacteria; phylum Desulfobacterota; class GWC2-55-46; order UBA9637; family UBA9637; genus JACRNJ01. Next base: position 9,293 of record JACRNK010000095.1, on the reverse strand, counting down.
CCCCGGAACTTTGTATGCTGCCTGTCCTGCTGGCTATAACAATGTTTTTCTGGACGCCGTCCCATTTCTGGAGTTTTGCCATAGTCCATAAAGAGGAATACGCAAAGGCAGGCATTCCCATGCTCCCTGTTGTAATAGGAGATTCCAAATTCTTTATCATCAGAAACATCCAGCTTATAAAAAGCACTACAAAAGAGATTGCATATAAAAACTTTAAGGCATCCATGGTCTATCTTGGAGCGCTGTTTTTGGCTGTTATTATAGATATTGCCATTAGGTAGTTTGCCTGCAAATAGTATGAATACTTTTCAAAAAACTTTCTTATTTACCCTGCTCTTCTGCTTACTGCTTACTGCTTACTGCTTACAATCCCACGCCTCTCTATCCCCGCAAGAAGAGCAAGCAGCCTTCAATCTATCAAACAATGCCATTGGAAAAGCGATAGGCGACTATTCCTTCATAGATCAGGATGGCAAGAGATTCAAGCTTAAGGAGTTTGCTTCAGGCAAGCCATTCATAATAAGCCTTATATACACAAAGTGCGGCCACATCTGCCCAGCCATAACAATGAATTTTAAAAATGCCGTTAAAGAGGCTGGCAAGGATTTCGGCTCAAAATTTAATGCAATAACCATCGGATTTGATGCTGAGAGCGATACACCCCAGAGGATGAGAGAATATGGAGGAAATTTTACGGATAATTTTAAGAACTGGAAGTTTGCCGCCGCAGATAAAGAAACAATTGAAAAATTAGCAAAGGATATTGGGTTCTATTATAAGAAAACAGACGGCGGATTTGACCATCTGAATGTGGTAAGCATTATTGATGCAAACGGCATGATATACGGGCATGTCTATGGCATTGATTTTAAGCCGGAGGAGATACTGTCGCCGGTTTATCAGGCAGAGGCAGGAAAGCCGTATTACGCCAAATCTTCCGGCCATGCAGACAGGGGCATTATAGACAGGATAGTGCTTTTCTGTTACAAGTATGATGAAAAGACAGGGCAGTATAAACTTGATTATCCGTTCTTAATAGGAACCATGCTTGAGGCAATAGTCATTTTTTCAGCAATCTTTTTTGTTTGGGGAAGTGACATAAAATCGTTCTTCGTAAAACGGTCAGGGCATATATGCCTGTAACTCACCATTAAATTTTCTCTCACTATGGGACAATCTGTGAAGCAGCTTCTCTCTTCTTTTGCTAAAATAACCCGTCCGCTATACTTTAAAATCTTAACACGAAAGAGGCTCTTTGCCGTTTTAGACAAGAGCCGCAGCCGCCATTCTGTCCTCTATCTATCGGCGTCGGCCGGTTCAGGCAAGACCACATTGCTGTCAAGCTATCTTCATGCGCGCAACCTGCCCTGTTTGTGGTATTCGGTAGACAGCGGCGATGATGATATAGCCACTTTTTTCTATTACATGGGCCTTGCCGTTAAAAAGGCGGCGCCTCTCAAGAAAAAGCCCATGCCGTGCTTAACCCCTGAATACAGACAAGGCGTCTCTGCTTTTACACGCCGATATTTTGAAGAGGTTTACGGCAGATTAAAGCGCCCAGCCTGTCTTGTATTTGATGATTATCACGAGGCGTCTGTCAACTCACAACTCCACGAGATAATCCTTGGCAGTCTTGAGATGCTCCCGGAGGGCGTAAGTATTGTATTTTTGAGCAGAAATACGCCGCCTCCCGCATTCGCGCGGCTGAGGGCAAATAATCTGATGGAAATATTGGATCAGGAGAAACTTTATCTGACTCCTGACGAGACCTTGGGCATAATGCGGCTTTACGGCATCATGGGGAAATACTCGGAAGAGGCATGCGATGAGATTTACCGCAAGACAAACGGATGGGCAGCGGGCGTGCATCTTATGCTTGAGCCGATTAGAAAAGGAAAAATTGACGCTGCTGTCTCAATAAAAAATATTACCATGGATACGGTCTTTGATTATTTTGATTCGGAAATATTAAAAAAACTTGATGACGGCGCAAAAGGGTTTCTCCTCAAAACATCAATATTGCCGAGCATAGATTCCTCAACGGCTGAAAGGTTGACAGGATTAAACAATGCCGGGCAACTTCTATCGGACATGAGCCGCGGAAACTGTTTTACCGAAAAACGCAATCTTTTAAACCCAACATATCAGTATCATCCGCTTTTCCGCGAGTTTCTCCTGTCCAGAATAAAAGATTTACTCACTCAGCCTGAAAAGAAGGACTTGCAGATAAAGGCAGCGCAAATCCTGTCTGAGTCTGAAAAGCATGAAGACGCCTTTGAGTTATTCAAAGACGCCGGAGACTGGGACGGGCTTGTCAATCTCGTCCTGAAGCACGCCAAATTTCTTTCAATGCAGGGAAGATACAAAGTCATTGAGGAATGGATAATGAACCTTCCAAAAGACCTGTTGAGCAGCGCCCCGTGGCTTCTCTATTGGCTCGGCGTCTGCCGTCTGCCGTTTAATCAGGAAGAAAGCCGCTCATATTCCGAACAGGCATTCGGTCTGTTTAAGCGGCAAAAGGATGCGGCGGGATTGTTTCTGACCTGGTGCAGCATTGTAAACACCTTCCCCTACGAAAGAGAGAACCTGACTCCCCTTGAACATTGGATACCCATATTGAATGAGCTTATGAAGCAGTATCCGTCATTTCCTTCAAAGGAAATAGAGGCCAGAGTAACTTTCAGCATGTTTGTCTCTCTGGTTCTCTGGCAGACAGGGCGGCCTGAGACATATAGATGGGCGGAGCGGGCATGGGCGATTGCAAAGGAGAGCAGCGACATAAGCCTTCGGGTAAACACAGGCTTTTATACAGCCGTTCATAATGTATGGACAGGCGATTTTCAAAAAAACGGGATTTTGATTGAAGAGCTGAGGAAAGAGATTGCTTCTTCTAATACCTCTCCCCTTCTCATAATCACCATAAAGCTGCTTGAGGCTCTGCACTGCTGGCTTACCGTTCAGCCGGAAAGCTGCAAAAAAGCCGTACATGAAGGATTGCAGACAGGCGAAAAAAACGGCGTGCATGTATGGGACAACATGCTGCTTAACTACGGCATAGAAGGGGCTATGGCAGCAGGCGATACAGCGGCAGCGAAAACAATGCTTCAACAGGCGGCAGCCTCTATGAAGGGAGCAAAATCGCTTGATATTATTTATTTCCACGAGCTTTCGGCATGGCATGCGATGATTACAAGCAACCTCCCTCTCGCCTTAAGCCACATGGAAACAGCCTCCTCTGCTGTAAAGAGGCTGTCTCTCAGCTACCATGAGGCAATATGGCATCTCGGTATGGTAGAGATCATGTTCATGCAAAGCGAGCTCAATCTTGCCGGAACGTATCTGGAAAAGGCCTGCAAGACCGCCGGACAAATGAACAGCGATATCTTAAAATTTTCCTGTATGCTGGCTGAAGCCCGGTTTTCTTTTTATGCCGGAAATGAAAAAGCAGGCATAAAATCGCTCAAACACGCGATGGTCATAGGAAGGAAACGGGGTTATCTGCATTTCATGTGGTGGCAGCCCGCGGCTATGTCAGAGCTTTGCGCAAAGGCTCTGGAGCATGGGGTTGAGACGGAATATGTCAAAATGCTTATCCGCAAGAGAAAGCTGACGCCGCATCAATCCGCACCACATTTGGAAAACTGGCCTTATCCCGTCAAGATTTACACCCTCGGAAAATTCGAGATATGGATAGACGGCAAGCCTGTAGAGTTTTCAGGAAAGGTTCAGAAAAAACCGCTGGAGATGCTCAAGGCGATTATTGCATTCGGCGGTGAGGATGTGCCTGTGGAAAAAATAGCGGACAAGCTCTGGCCTGATGTTGACGGCGATATGGCGCACAATAACTTCAAGATGACCTTGTCCCGCCTGCGCAAACTGCTCTGTGACCGGTGCATAGAAATGAACGGCGGCATGGTGTCCCTGAATCCGCGCATGGTCTGGGTGGATGCGTTGGCGAAAAAGTAGGGGCGGGTTTAAACCTGCCCGCTGAGGGAAGGGACAAGCCCCCTACCGGGGAAATATTTTTATCTCTCCCTAAAATCTGCAATCCAAAAAAACTTTTCATCTGTTACCGATTTGTTACCTTCGCCGTGTTAAAAATGTTCAGTTTTAAAAAGCAACAGGAGATGCCATGAAAAGAAAAAAGATTTTAATTGCTGCGGCTAACTGGACAATACTCTGCTTTTTAGATTATCACCTGACAGGGAATGGTTATAACACAGCCTGCTCATGGGACGGCATTCATGTATTCCCGAAGTTAAAGGAGTTTAACCCTGAGGTTGTCATTCTTGACGCAAATATTAAAGAGGCGGATTGCCTGATGATCTGCAGATATATAAAAGAGCATAAAGCGGATCGCCGGATAATTATCCTTGCCAGCCAGGATATGCACGCAGAGAGATTTAAGGAATTAGAGCTTGAAGCAGACGCCTGTGTAACAAGACCTGTAGAGCTCAAGGAACTCTTATTAAAGATTAAGGCTCTCTTGGAAAAAAGAAGGGGCTACGGATTGCATAAAGATTTGCTTCGCTTCCACTTTGATCAATTTGATAACACTTGAAAAAAGAAGGGAGCGCGGATTGCATAAAGATTCAGGGCAAGAAGCGCAAAGCAAAATTTTAATGGAAGGGGGCGGATAAAATGGATGCGGTCAATACAAATTACCTCGTCGAGCTAAAAAGCGAGCATAGGACAATAGGCCGACGTTTGGAAGAGATTAAAGGTTTTATTCAAACAAGGAATATCCAAGATATATCCATTCATCTGGATGTGCTCAAAGAAAGCCTTCTTGCCCATTTTAAAAAAGAAGGAGATAAGATATATGGAGAACTGCTCAATGCAGTCAAGGATAAGGATATAAAACTGGCGGAACTGACCGTCAGCGCATTTTCCGGCGCAATGAAGGGAATGGAAAACAGGATTTTTGACTTTTTCACTAAATATTCGCATAAAGATGAAATAGCGGGGCAGATGACAGAGTTTCATTACGATTTCCAAATGTTCTATGAAGATATCCTGAAGAGGGTTGCAAGCGAGGAAAAAGTGATATATCCGATATATGAGAAGCATTGCTGCTAAGCGGAATGCCAGCCGTCACTTCCTCATGGCCTTTATTTCTCTAATGATTGCCTTAACATCTAAACCCTTGAGCCAGTGTTCTCTTTCTTTGGTGTAGTTTCCTGTTCCCGCTTCAAATTGCTGAAGGAAACGCACCATCCCCACCGGCCCCAGCGCCTTAGTCAAGGCTTCCAAGCCAATTTTTCTTACAATAGTTGGATCTACAGTTTGTATATTCATTTCTTCAATACCTCCATTAGCCACACTACCGGGTTTTTAACCGTTATTTTTGAGGAAATGGAGGGACATTCCCCATATTTCCTGATTCTCTATCAAATAACCAGATAATCCTTCAAACTTATAATCTTTATCTCTTTATACTTCCCCAATCTAAGCATCTCCTTATCGCCGGTAACAATGGCATCGGCCTTTCCGGCTGTAGCACATTCAAGGATTCTGTTGTCAGGTTCATCCTGAAATACGCTTATGCGCTCCCTCGGTTTAACGATTATGCCGATCTCGGCAAGATTGACAGCAGTCCTGCTCAGCGCTTCTCTATTCCGGCTGAACTTATTTGAAAGAACGGTTAACGCCTCATCAATAATGTCATGGGATATTATCAGTTCATCAGACCCTTTAATAACCTTCAAAATTGCCTTTTCAGCAGAACTGCCTGGCAGGATAAGTGCAGATATAAAGATATTGGTGTCAAATACTACCCTCATTTTTTAAGATACCGCTTTAGATCATCTTCTGTGAGAATTCCTTTCTCCTTAGCTATGCGGCTCCAGTAATTCTGTGTTTGAAAAAATTCATCCTTGAGCCTTGCCCTTCTGAAATATCTCAATGCATCTTGAATGACGGCGCTCAGGGGCTTCTTTTCCTCTCGTGCGATATTCTCGGCCTCTTTTGCAAGTTCCGGTGGAAGGGATATGGTTTTCTTAATTGCTGTTGCCATCTCTTTTACCTCCTTGGTATGAAAAAATACTACCAGAATTTTGGGCTTATGTAAATCCCATTATGAAGTCTTCCATTTTAAGGGGGGATCAAGGGGTTCAGGGATGCTTATGATTGACCCGGCAATACAGCGATATTTTCAGGCACAAAAATTATCTGATGAGAAACCTTTTGCTGCGTTCGTCAAAATCTATAGCCATTATCTGTCCGGACTTGGATTCAATACTGCCTTCAAAAACATAATCAAACCGCTCGCCATTTTTGCCATCCCTCATTTTTATAAGCAGGCTGTGGCTGCCGGGCTTGAGGATAAATTTCTCATATACAAATGATGCGCCGTCCTTTTTCCATCCTCCCGGCTGATAGCTTTTCATCACCTCTTTCTTGTTATCTATAGAGAGTTCCAGATAGACCGGATGCCTTTCCCTGCTGCAACTCCCAACTGTTGTAACATCCATTTGCGCCATGCCGGTTTCTCTCAATTGCTTGCTGTATTTCTTTGCCTCTTCTGCCAGCATGGCAGCTTCGTCGCATTCAACCAATCTCTTCCCTGCATGTTTAATGCTTAATTTCAGCGCTGAATCATTAGGATTTAAAAACATATATCTCGCATCCGAGAAATAAAAGACAAGCGCCGCAGGGATTGACAGCGCAATTGATGAAATTGCAAGGCGGCTTTTTTTCATGCGAACCTGCTCCGGCATATAATTTTTCCGCCTTTTGGCTTTAATATCCTCCTGAAATGCCTTAACCTCAGCCAATAAATCCACTGTCTGCAATGCAGAATGCCAATAGACCCTGAGCAGAGACCTATCTATAGTTTGCCTTAATATGGGGAGCCTCTGACCGGTTAGCCGCTCTTCAAGCCATTTATTTCCAAGCCTGAAGTGGCAGTCGCGCGTTTGACAGCCGCATATGAATACGCCGTCTGCGCCTGCATTTAAGGCAGCCTCAATCCATGAAGGCTGAATCATGCCTGCGCATGGAAGGGTTATAAGTTTTACATTGGGCATGCCTTTGACAGCAGCGGCTGCAGGGTCAATAATTTTAGCAAGGTCTATGCTGTATGAACATACCAGCCCCAAAATGACAGGCTCGTCGCTGTTTTTAACCGCTGCCAGCGCGCCTTTGATTTCATTCAGAATATCCGTTTCGGTCTTGTCAGGGAAATTGACGGCATTAAAACTGCACGAGCCCACGCATATGCCGCAGCTTGCGCACCTTTTTGATATGACGATGGCTTCAAGGTCGTAGGGTTTGCCATCTGTCCTCGGCATCATGTGTATGGCCTCGTAAGGGCAGTCCTCAAAACACTGCGAGCATCCTGTGCATTTATCTTTGACAATCTCCGCTGTCGCAAGCTGCTTTGCCCTTACAAGCCACGGAAGCATGGTAATGATTATTGTTGCGCTTGCCGCGACCGCCCAGGAAGCCCATGCCGGCAATGCATTAAGCATCGGATACGGAAAGAGGTAAAACCAATCCAGACCTATTATAGAGATAAACCTGTCTGCGTCCGCCGCCAGCAGGCTTGTTGCAGGTTTTATAAGAGAAAGAGCCAGAATGACACATATGAGAATCGCTGCAATTATCTTAGGCGGATTGATAACAGGCTTGGATATCCGGACAACATGAATCCAGAGGGCAATGAAAAGGAGAACAGGCACCATAATATGCACAAAAAGCGCCACAAAGAAAAAGAGGTTTGTAATAAGGGTATTGCTTGTAAATGACATGGAAAGCGAATCGCCGAATATCGGCATGTAATCCAGAAAGCCGGCTGTTAATTCAGCTATCATCTGAGCCCTCTGGTCCCAGACCATCCAGTAACCCACAATCCCTGTTACCCACACGGCGCCAAGCAGGACAATGCCTGAAACCCATGCAACCCACCGCCAGCGCCGGTATCTGTCCGTAAGATACACTTGAGCAAGATGCAGTATTGAAGCGATAACCATGCCGTCTGCGGCATAACGGTGGATGCTTCTCATAATGCCGCCGAGATACCACTGCTCTTCTGTAATATATTGGATTGATTTATAAGGGGCGCCGATCTCGTAAAAAAGAAAAAGATATATACCGCTTATCAAAAGCAGCCAAAGGAAAAATATGGCTATTGCCCCAAGGTAATAAAAAGGATTATACCGCGGGGTGAATATACGGTCTGCCCAGCCCTCTATTGCCAGAACCCCTTTTCCCCCGTACATGAGAATATTTTGATACACTTCAAACTCTCCTTTTCCTGATTATTTTAAGGATAAAGAGCCGGCTTATCTATGACTTAAATCATGTTTGACACAACCCTCTTGGTAGGCTATACTTTGTTTCAGGAGGTCATATGACATTTACCGTTACCATCGCTGAACTCTCCATTTTCCTTGCTGCCATAGCATTTTTTATACTGGTAATATATCTTATTCCAGCCATTATTCAACTACGAAATACGGCAAAGGCAGTGGAAGATCTTTCGCAAAGAGGGAAAGAGGCAATGGAAGATATAAGCTCGCTGGTCAAAAAATTGAACGGTCAGGCTGAAGATATAGGCGGCGTGGTAAAAAAGGTTACAGATGTAGGGCTTAAGGCAGCGCATCTGGCTGATATAGTGGTGAATCAGTTGAAGGGGCCTATAATAACGGTTACCAGCATCATAGCAGGCATTGAATTCGGCTTAAAGCATTTCAAGAAAAAGGAGGGTGATAAAGATGTCAGAAAATAACGGCAACACAATGGGTATGATGTTTGCTTTTTTGGTTGGGGGGCTTATCGGCGCAGGCCTTGCCCTGCTTTATGCCCCTGCGTCAGGGGAAGAGACAAGAAGGCGGTTACGGGAGCAGGCGGCGCAGAAAGGCGACGAACTAAAACAACGTTATGAGACGGCTGTGGATACGGTAGAAGAAGGGGTTGGCAAGGTTAAGGAGATTATTGAAGATAGAAAAAATGAGGTTGCAACCGCTTACCAGGCCGGCAAAGATGCATATCAGAGAGAGAAGGCAAGGCACACAAAAGAAACTGCATGAATTCTCTTGCTACAAAATAGGCATCGCTTTTTTAGGAAGCCGGCAAGTTGCCTGACAGACGAGGCAGCAGCCAATTTTGCGACGAGCCGTATGTTCACCGATACGGTGAGGAGCGAAATTGGCTGATAACAAAGTATGGCGGGCAAATCGCCGGTTTCCCGGATTATTTATTCTCCCCTTTAAGAAGCTCAATGCCTGCCTTTGCGTCTGCCGTCAGTTCATGGTCAGGATAGTCTTTTAGAAAACTTTCAAATGTCGACC
>JACRNK010000038.1 GCA_016234985.1 Deltaproteobacteria bacterium | reverse complement strand
CAGATATGGCTTGACCAGGGGCGCTGCGAGTATGTGCTTGCAGGCGCGGTAGAGCAATACGGCGATGTGATGGGATATATTTATGACAAAAAACTGTCGCCTGCGCTTGACGGCAGGATAAGGCCGTTCAACTTTAATCCGACCTGTCAGGTTCCGGGAGAAGGGGCTGTATTCTTCCTTTTGAGCAAGAATGCTTCGGAAAATATGTTTTGTAGGGTTACAGGTGCCCGTATAAACGGAGACTCCGACACTATGTCCGCAGACTTGAATATTATTGATGCGGATGGTATGCTGAATAACGAGTTGGACTATAAGATGGCTGCCTCCCCGGATACTCCTATTGCCGCCTATTCTCCCTTGTTTGGCAGTATGCCGATAGGCAGCGCATTTAACTGTGCGGCAGGGGCATTGATGCTCAAAAAACAAATGGTTTATGCGAGCCCTGTAACGGATAATCCGCATAGAATCAATCTTATTAACGAAACCAAACGTTTTGATATTGAGCGGATAGATTGCATCAGATATAACTGTTATAATGAAAAGGCTGTTGTCTGTCTAAAAAAGAGTATATGAAAAAATTTGTTTTAACGATAATTCTATTTTTGATTCCAATCTTATCCCATGCCTCTGAAAATCCCGTATGGATTGAGGCAGAAGGCGAGGCGTATCTCGGCGAGATAGAAACTCAAAAAGAGGTTAAGGAGCGGGCAAAGATTGACGCGCAAAATAAGGCGGTGGAGCAGGCTGTTGGGACATTTATAAAATCCCACACAATTGTATCAAACAATCAGGTGGCAGAGGATTTGATTTATGCGGCGGTCAGGGGAAAGGTTGATAAGGTTGAGGTCATCAAAGAAGGATGGGATGAAAAGGATAGAAACCTTTACAAGGTAAAAATTAAAGCTCTGATTAAACCCGTTTACCCTGAGAAAGGTGAAGGCATATCCATAAAACTTTCTCTATCAAAGATTGAATTAAAAGAAGGCGAGGAAGTAAAAATATTTTATCAGGCAATCTCCGATTGCTATGTCTATATCTTTTCAGTCGCAGCAGACGGCTCTGTAACGCTGCTTCTACCCAATTCAATCAATGCTGATAACAGCGTCAAGGCAGGCAAGGGCTATCAGTTTCCTTTTGACGAAAAAATAAAATTGCAGGCGCAGTTTCTGCCGGAGTATAAGGAAAAGACAGCAGAGGAGAAAATAAAGATTATCGCAACGAGGCAAAAAGAGGATATAATCCCATTAGGCTTTCAGCAAGGTTTTTTCAAGGTCTATGACGCAAAACAAACAGGCATGATAAGCGATTTGGTAAAGAGGCTTAACCAGCTTGAGCCTGCTGATTGGTCAGAGGCGACTGCGGCTTATAGATTAGGGTCTCAAAATTGTATTGACATAAATCAAAACACTTCACACACTGTCATTCCCGCAATCTTCTAGCGGGAATCCAGAGTTTTTCGTTTCAGCCCGCATCAAAAAGACGCTGGATCTACGATAGAAACATTCGGGCATGACAATTTTTTCAGAAGGTAGTTTTTTAGAGAGTCCTAAGGTGTTTCTTTATGAGAAAAGAAACTAAAAACTGGCTTCAAATGGTAGAATACGATATGAGAACAGCAGAGTGTATGCTTAAGACGGGTCGGTGTGTTTATGTTATTTTCATGTGCCACCTTGCTATAGAAAAGATGTTGAAGGCTATAGTTTCAGAGGCTGCAAGAAAAACACCGCCCATGACACACAATTTAATCTACCTCTTAAAACTCAGTGAAGTTAATCCGCCTCAACCGATGTATGATTTTATCTCCATCATCAGCAATGCGAGTATACCTACCCGCTATCCGGAAGATTTTGAAAAACTAATAGAGGTCTATCCCAAGAAGATTGCAAAGGACTATCTTGAAAAGACAAAGGAGGTCATAAAATGGCTAAAGGAAGACAAGAGATTAAAAGAATAATAAAGAGATATGTTGAGGAACTTAAAAATATGGGAATTACCCCTGGGAAGATAATGATTTACGGTTCTTACGCCAAAGGACACCCAAGGGAAGGGAGTGATATTGATATTATTGTCATTTCTAATGACTTCAGGGGCAAAAACTTGAGAGAGCGGCTGGAGATTCTTGGTCTGGCTGCAGGAAGGGTATTTGAACCTATAGAGGCAAGGGGATATACAGAGGATGAGATTAGTGCAAAAGAAGATGGGAGTTTTTTAGATGAAGTGGTAACAGATGGTTTGTCAGTTGCTTTATAATAAGTGATGTATGGGAGGTGAGACGATGAAAACTGTTAAGATTTCTTTACCGGAAAAACTGGGGATAGAGCTTAAAAATTATGTAAAAAGCGGGTGGTTTATTGATGAGTCAGAAGTGCTGAGAACTGCTTTACAGGAGTTTGTCCGGCATAACCGGCTTAAATTAATGGAGCAGTTTATGAAGGAGGATATTGAATGGGCATTGAAAGTAAAGGCTGGCGCTAAATGAGCATAGTTGTCTGTGATACAGGACCAATAATTCATTTGAAAGAAGCAGGGCTTTTAAAACTACTTCAAAAGGCTGGCAAGGTTTTTATTCCTAAAATGGTAGATATTGAATTGGATGAATTTGACCCTCAATGGATGAAACAAAGACCAGAGTGGATATTGGTTGATCCCCTCTCATCAAATGAAATCAAACAGGCAGAGTCTTTAGTTCTTTCAGGGTTACTGGATTTTGGCGAGGCAGAGGCTATTATTCTGGCCAAAAAACTCAACCCCAAGTGGTTTTTAACTGACGACACAGAGGCAAGAGTGCTGGCTAATTCTTTAGGTATGGAAGCGCATGGTTCTTTAGGAGTAGTATTGTGGTCTGCCGCAGTTGGTCATTTAAGCTGTGTGGAATCTAAGAAAGCGCTTGATAGACTTTCTAAAACATCCCTCTGGATTTCAAAAGATATTTTATTGCAGGCTCATGAAGCATTAAAGGCAATGTTTGAGAAGAGGTAAAGTGCAGAAGAAATTATTTGGAGGTGGGGTTATGAAAAAATTGGGATTTTTATTGCTATTTTTAACTGTGGGATGTGCAGGACATTACAACGTCCCTATGGTAGATGTTACTGCAACCCCGCCTGACATTGTCCAAAAAATACCATTGAATGTGGCAATTCTTATAACCGACCAGATGGAAAATTATACGTTCACTGGACAAGCAAACGAATCATCCATTTATGGAACATATACTTTTCCCTTTGGACAGATGATCAAGAAGAATATTTTTAATATTTTATCCCCTGCTTTTAATAAAGCAGTTTTAGTGAAAGGCAAGCCGTATCCGCAAGATATTGATGTTATTATCGTCCCAAAGGTTGAAAAATTTCAGCACGGGTATGACCATGCAGGAGCTTTCGCCCAAAGAACTTGGGCTGTTGCAAAAATATCTATTAAACTTGCTGTTTATGATATGAAGGGAATGCCCGTATGGGAAGGAATAATAAGTTCACCTAAAGTGGAAAAAATATACTCCATGAATGATTTTTTGGAAGCGACTGGAGGTGTAGCCGCAGAATCAGTAGTTGCTGCTTTGCAAGAGGCCGCTAAAGTTATAACTTCTTCACGTGAGATTCATACATTTGTTTCTACAAAAGGAGTATCCGAAACTATAGCTTCAAAGCCGTCCGGAAAGGAATTGCCCATCATCAAATCCGATGTTGATAAGCCTTTTTTTGGCGCAACCGATAAAATACTGGGAGATAATGACATGGCAGTTGTTATAGGTGTTGAGAAATATCAGGATTTGCCTGCTTCAGATTATTCTTCCACATTGAAGCATGGCTTCCCAACAAGGTGAAAAAAGACAGCAGGGTGATTGTCTATTATTCAGGACACGGCGCCCCTGAACCAAAAACAGGAGACGCCTATATTGTCCCATTTGACGGCGACCCGAATTATCTTGAGGTTACAGGTTATCCATTGAAAAGGCTTTACGATAAACTTGGCAAACTGCAAGTTGCAGAGGTTGTTGTGCTTCTTGATTCCTGCTTTTCAGGCGCAGGCGGCAGAAGCGTTCTGGCAAAGGGCGCAAGACCTCTGGTGATGATGGCAGATGTGTCTGCGCTTTCGTCAAACATGGCGGTTCTTTCTGCAACACAGGGGACACAGATAAGCACATCATCGCCTGAAAAAGGGCATGGTGTCTTTACCTATTATTTCCTCAAGGCTTTGAAGGATGGCAAGAAAGACATCGCGGAAATTTACGAGTATATTAAGCCGCTGGTTGAAAACGAGGCAAAGGAATTGAATGTTCAGCAAAGCCCAAGCATAAGCCCTGATGTTGAGAAATTAAATGGAAGATTTGGGCTGAGGAAGTGAAATGAAAACTTCAAACCTAAAGGTTTGAGTTACCAAATATTGTAACTCAAGGCTTTAGCCTTGATATTTAAAGGAGGCATTATGAAAAAAATAATCTTTTTGTTTTTGGCAGGCATGCTGGTCGCTGTTCCTGCAATGGCTGGCGGCAATCTGGAAAAGGTTGATATTGAGAAGGAGGTTACCTCAAAATCTTTTAGCATAGGGTGCGACCGCAATACAGGCTGCATGTCGTATGTAATAGACCAAACTAACGGCATCTGTTTTGCGGAAATGATGTATAAGGATGGGGTGGGGTTAACCCAGGTGGATTGCAACAAGCTGATGAAGATTGATAAGATTAGAAACTTTTATGACACCGGAAAAGTGGATAAGTAGCCGGCATACAATTAGTTGGGGGCATATCCCCGATAAGATAATTTCCCTCTCCCTCAGGGAGAGGGTTAGGGTGAGGGTGGGGTTAGAGCAAGCATTTAAACCTTTACCCCATCCCCACCCCTACCCTCCCCTTGAAGGGGAGGGAGTTTCCTGAGGAGCACTTATTTGATTGCTGTTGCAATAAAACAGAAAGGACTGTTTAAAAAATGACATCGAAAGAAATTGAAGACAGGCTGGTTCAGGGAATTGCATCCATAACATCCAGGGATAAATCCTCTATTGCCGTGGATATGCCCTTTCATAAATTGGGGATTGACTCTCTCGGGTTTGTTGAGGCGCTTGTATTTATAGAAAAGGCCTTCAAATTACAGCTCATAGAAACGGACCTGACAAAAAAGGATTTTGAGACGATTCATTCTTTGGCCGCTTTTATCAGCAAGAGGCTTTAGTTACTAACTGTCTCAAAATAGTATTTATTTAAAGTCGTCACTCCGGTGAAAACCGGAGTCCAGATAGTTTATAACTTGCTGGAAAGACTGGATTCCGGCTTTCGCCGGAATGACGGAATAATTCTTTTACGAATCCATTATAGTTTAATGTCTACTCTATTATGAGACCCTTAGTGTGAGGTTTGTTTCTTCTTTGTCTAAAAATAAATATTATCTGTCAGGCTCAGACTGGGTAATCAGCGCCCTTGATTATATGATGAAAAAGGCAACCTGCAGCGGGAATATGTCGCAGGTTGTTTTTATCTTGGGCTTTGCGGCAGACCATCAGTTGATTGAAGACAGCTTACGCAGATTTGCAAAAGAGCTTCCTGTGTTGTGCGGGAATATAGCCCGCGCTTATAATCTTGCCCCCTACTGGCGGATACCGCAAAACACAAAAGAAGATTTAGACATTAAAGTCAGCCATGTGGAGAACCCGTCCGGCATAAGGCTATTGCTTGAAAAGAGCGCAAACAGGCCGTTTAAGAATGAAAACGAACATATATCGTTTAATCTCATCATCGCAGGCAAGCAGGCTTTTTTGGCAATGGCCTTTGACCACCGCCTCTTGGATGCGCGCGGCGCAGAGGCATTCCTTAATCTGTTTCAGCAATATCTGACTGAAAGCAACGCCCCGCACGTTTTGCAAGACATTCGTTTGTCATCGCCATCAGGGTTGTCCGAGTGGATGAAGAAATTTTATGCAGGGAGGAATGTCAACCGCAAGTTTATAGCCCTGTCCGGAATAACGCCTGACTCTCTGCCAATTCCCATTGGGAAAAACAGGGGCTTTGGATTCAAGATAATTACCTTTGACTTGAAGGAAACCGAACTTATTTATGACAATGCCTGCAGAGAGGCCGGATATCTAATGGAAATGCCTTATCTGCTTGCAAATGTCATACAAGCTGTGAGCGGCCTTTTTAAAAAGAGGGGGTTGTCCGTTTCCAGCTTTTTAATCCCTGTTTCCGTTGACATGAGGGCAGGCAAAGATATAAAGCAGGAATTGTTTTTCAATCATGTGTCTTATCTCTTTTTTCAGATAAGCTCCGGCAATATGGATAATCTTAAGGGGTTGATAAACTCTATTAAACAGCAGATGTATGAGCAGGTAAAGTCAGGTTTTCCAAAAGACCTTGCAGAGGCAAGCTTCCTGACCCGCATTGCGCCGCGGCCTGTTCTTGGAAGGCTGCTGCGTCTTCCATTTAAAGGAAAGACAGCCTCTTTTATCTTTTCTCACCTGGGCAAAAGCTCCTACCTCTCATCTGAATTCATAGGGGAGAAAGTTGAAAATATCTTTCACATGCCGCGTGTCCCGGTTCCACCTGGACTTGGTTTCTTTTTTAACTATTTTAACGGGCAACTAAACCTTGTAATCTCATATCTGGAAGAGTTAATTCAGGATGATGAGGTGGCTATGCTGGAAACGGACATAAAAAAAAGATTGGCACAAGTTAAACACAATGAATAGTTCTTATGACATTCTTGTCGCAGGCGGCGGCGTATCAGGTGTGGCGGCTGCCGTGACAGCGGGCCGCAGCGGCGCTGGCGTCCTCCTGATAGAGAGAGATGGTTTTTTAGGCGGGGTCGGGTATTCAGGATTGTTTCAGTATATATGCGGTTTGTATCTGAACGGCGATGCCTTTCCAACCGTGGCATTAAATAAGGGGATTACGAGCGAGATAGCCGCGCTTTTAAATAAGCTGTCGCCTCAAAAGACGATTAAAAAGATGGGGCTTGTTTATGTCCTCCCCTATTCAAGAGAAGACCTGCTTTCAGTTTTAAATTCCTTGTGTTACAATGAGCCGGATTTAACTGTTTTGAGAAACACAACAATAGTTTCAGTTGAAAAGACTTGTCCCGTTATGCCTTTAAACGGGAAAG
>JACRNK010000061.1 GCA_016234985.1 Deltaproteobacteria bacterium | reverse complement strand
GTATATGCCCGCCTTATAAAGGAAATGCTTGTAGATGCATTGGGCGCAAAAGACGCATTTGTCATGGCGCATGCAATGCGGCTTGCGGATGCGCTTAAACTTCACACAGAAGATGTCTTTGATGTCGTCCTCCTTGACATCATGCTTCCTGACAGCCGCGGAATTGAGACATTTCTAAAGATGAATAAGCAGATGCCGGACACGGCTATTGTCGTGCTGTCGGGCCTTGATGATGAGACCCTGGCAGTCAGCACTGTGCGGCAGGGGGCGCAGGATTATCTTGTCAAGATGCAGGTTGACGGCGACTTGCTGGTGCGCTCCATCCGATATGCCATAGAACGAAAATCGGCAGGCAGCTCGGCAAAAAAACTTTTATCCGAATCAATCCCCCCATTTGAAGAAGGCGAATATCAATATTTAAAAATGATAGGCGCAAGCCAAAGCCTGAGAGAGGTTGAAGATCTTATTGCCACAGTGGCAAAAACATCAAACACATCGGTTCTTATTCAAGGTGAAACCGGAACAGGAAAAGGCCTTGCGGCAAATGCCATCCACTTCCTGAGCAGCAGAAGAACACATCCGTTTATAAAATTAAACTGCAGCTCAATACCCGATACGCTTTTGGAAACAGAGCTGTTCGGATACGAGAAGGGCGCATTTACTGACGCCAAACAGGGCAAAAAAGGGCTCTTTGAGGTTGCTGAGGGCGGCACGATATTTCTTGATGAGATAGGCGACATGGATTTAAAACTCCAGCCCAAGCTCCTTCATGTGCTTGAAAACAGAACCTTCCGCAGGGTCGGGGGGATAGTTGATGTTAAAGTTGATGTCAGAATAATTACCGCTACAAATAAAGACCTTGAGCAAATGGTAAGGGAAAAGAGATTCAGAGAGGATCTCTATTACCGCTTAAAGGTTATGGTCATAGATATTCCGCCCCTCAGAGAGAGAAAAGAAGATGTGCTGTCAATTGCAGGACATTTTATTCAGGAAGAGAGTAAAACCTATGGAAGAGGCGCAAAAAGATTATCGCCAAAAAGCCAAGAGATATTTTTAAAATACGCATGGCCTGGAAATGTAAGGGAGCTTAAAAATGTCATTGAACGGGCTGTCATACTTTCCGATTCAGAAGAAATACTGCCGGAACATTTACCTATGGAGCTTACCAAAGAAACCCTGTCGTCCGGCCATTCACCCACCCCTGCGCCTTCTGATAATATGAGCCTTGAAGATATGGAAAAGGTTCATATAATCAACATCCTTAATAATGCCCGCGGTAATAAAACACAGGCTTCAAAAATCCTTGGAATATCCCGCCTTACACTCAGGGAAAAGATCAAAAAATATCGGATTGAAGACACCCGCCAATCTCCCACGACCGTCATTGCAAACGAGGCAATGACAAAAAAACTTCCATTATAAATAATATTGGCTCTTTCGTAAAAAAGTTGGAATGATAAATACGGGAGAAAACCCATAGCGCCAATTCTCAACATTATTCTTTATTTTGCTCCGTAGGAGCATACTGTTTGTAGAAATAATTTGTCGAAAATATTTTTTAGCTCCATCGGAGCGGCCTGTAAAATGCCCGACGGCTATTTATAAATTTATATGCCATTCAACAGGCCGCTCCTACGGAGCTTTGTTTTTTGGCTATACATTCTTGTTCTACAAACAGATCGCCTCTCCGAGGCTAAAACAATCAAAAAATCCAAAAATCACCTTTTTTACGAAAGAACCCTAAATAACAACCAGACAAAGAAAACTGGTAATATTTTTACCGTAGCAATCTGGTAAAAATATTACCACAGCCGCTACTCTTGCTCGCTTTTTTTAAATAACCATTTGAATATAAAGGATTTTTATTTTTGGCATAATGCTTGCATTATAATTATCGCATTACCGCAACTGCATATATTAACCTTAAACATTATCGGAGGAACATATGTTGAAAGCCAGCAATACTCAAAGCAGTGAGCAAAAAGGCGGCAAGGGGTCTTTAGCAGGGAAATATGCAGCAGTGTGGCCGTTGCCTTATAGAAATGAGGAGATTGAGAAGGAGGCGAGAGAGACTGCTGCGAATGATTCTATAGGAATTTATTTTAAGAGCATAAGAAAATATTCCCTTATTACTTCAAAACAAGAAAAAACCCTTGCTGCAAAAGTTGCTATGGGAAGCAAGAAGGCGCGAAAACAGATGATTGAGGCCAATCTCCGCCTTGTTATAAGCATTGCAAAACGTTATCTTCACAAAGGGCTGCCGCTCCATGACCTTATTGAAGAGGGGAATATCGGGCTTATAAAGGCGGTGGAACGTTTTAACCCCACAAAAGGGTGTAAATTCTCCACATATGCCACATTCTGGATAAAGCAGGCCATTGAAAGAGGCATAATCAATCAGGCAGATGTGGTAAGGCTTCCCATACATGTTACCGCCGATGTGTCAAAACTTACAAGGGTAAACAGGGAGCTTACAGTTGTCTTAAAGAGGAAACCGGATATCAGCGAGCTTTCTGAAAAAACAGGTCTGTCAGGCAGGCATATAAAAAAACTTAATGCCATAATTAAAAAAAGCTGCTCTCTGGAGGCCGCGCTTCCTGATGATACCGACCAATCGCTCTTGGACAGACTTGAGGATGAAACAGCAGCCCAGCCCATAGATTTAATCAATCAGTCCATAAGACAAGATAAGATAAACGGCTGGCTGGAAATGCTTGATCATAAAGAAAGGGTTGTCATAAAGCAGAGGTTCGGTTTTGATGAAAAAGAACCGCAGACGCTGGAACGTATTGGAAAGACGCTTGGAGTATGCAGGGAAAGGATAAGGCAGCTTGAGGGAAAGGCGCTGGGCAAATTAAAAAAGATTGCAACAGGGTTTGATATCAGCTCTATGGAAGCTATATAGATGGTTTAACCCTTGCGTCAAAGATTTTGGCGCGGGGGGTTAACAGCCTCTTTTATAAAAGACCAAACATTTCCATTCCCCTTTGGAATAGGACTTGAACGGCCTGAACCCAAGCTCCTTGTATGAAGCCTCAACTTCTTCAGCCCTATCCTTTAGTATGCCTGACAAAATTAAAAACCCATTGTCCGCTGTTCTTGACTTTAAAAGGTTTGCAATCTTAACAAGCTCTTCAGCAATGATATTGGCAAAGATTACGGAAAATTTGCCCTTAATCTCTTCCAGGGGTTTAGCGGTTATTTTGACATTGCCGCTTACTTTGTTAAATCTTATGTTTTTTCTTGCAACCTTTACGGCTTCCGGGTCTATATCAATGCCCACAACATTTTTTGCGCCAAGCTTGGCGGCGGTTATGGCAAGGATTCCGGAGCCTGTTCCAACGTCAAAGATGTCCTTCCCTTTGATGTTATCGGCAAGTTTGTCAGCCGCCTTGAGGCACATCATGGTTGACGCATGAGAGCCTGTGCCAAACGCCATGCCGGGGTCTATCTCTATAATTATCCTTCCCGGTTTTTTCGCAGCCTTTTTCCATGTCGGTTTTATGACAAGCCGGTCGGAAACTCTGATGGGCTTAATATGCTCTTTCCATTTTGCAAGCCAGTCCTGATTCTCGAACAAGCCGGCTTTGCATGACCAGCCGTATGCCTTTAGCTGCTCATTTAGCTTGATTTTTGTCTTGCGCAGAGGCGAGTCTGCCGGGATATACGCCCTGAGAATCTTTTTCCCATCCTGCTCCTCTTCCAATACCCCGCGGCTTCCGGTGCTTATTAAAAAAGCAATTATTTTTTCTGCTGTTTCCGCCGGTCCTTGGGCTGTTATCTCAAACCAATTTGCTGTCATGTCTTTCTATTAACAAATAGCTGCCAAGAAATCAACTTATTCTGAAATTCTTTATTGCCGCTTCGTAGTTTGCCTATTCATCGGCGTTTTTTAAATACGCCCATAAATGGGCAAGCTACAATACCTTGTTGTTCGCGGTATAGTCATCCGTAGGCTTTATTGCAAATTATTCCATATTGCGTTAAATTATAACTTATGATCAGGCTTGAAGAAATTATAGACAAGGTGTCGTCATACAATCCCGCAGCAGACACTGAGCTTATAAAAAAGGCATATATCTTTTCCGCCAAGGTTCATCAGGGCCAAATGCGTATGTCCGGAGAGCCTTATCTAAGCCACATTATTGAAGTAGCGCACATCCTTACCAATATGCAGATGGATGCGGTAACGGTTGCGGCAGGCATTCTGCACGACACCGTGGAAGACACATTGACAACCCTTGATAAGATTAAAGAGTTGTTCGGTGATGAAGTGGCAGCGCTCGTAGACGGCGTCACAAAGATAGGAAAGATAAGTTTTGAAAGCAAAGGCGCATCAGGAGAGGAGCGTCAGGCAGAGAATTTCCGCAAGATGATAATCGCCATGGCTCAGGATATCAGGGTCATTATGATAAAACTTGCCGACAGGATGCACAACATGAGGACGCTTTCAGCCCTTGCGCCTGAGAAAAGGATAAAGATAGCACGGGAAACTATGGATATATATGTGCCGATTGCAAACCGCCTCGGCATCGGCTGGATAAAAACAGAGCTGGAAGACCTTTCTTTCAAGCATCTCAATTCCGATGCATATAGAGGATTGCAGGAACGGCTTGTCACAGAAAACGAGGAGCGGGCAAGGTATATCCATGAGGTAAAGGCAATAATAGAAAAGAGGCTTGCTGAATATAACTTAAAGAGTGAGGTTGACGGCAGGCCAAAACACCTTTACAGCATATACAAGAAAATGCAGAAGGACGGGATTTCACTTGAGCACATCTATGACATCCTCGCATTCAGGATTATAGTTCCTGCAGTTAAAGACTGCTATGAGGTCCTTGGGATTATCCACTCTACATGGAGGCCAATCCCAGGAAGGTTTAAAGACTACATTGCCATGCCTAAACCCAACATGTATCAATCTCTGCACACGAGCGTTATCGGGCCTTATGGCGAAAGGATAGAAATACAGATACGGACACAAGAGATGCATAAGATAGCAGAAGATGGTATTGCAGCCCATTGGAGATACAAGGAAGGCAATGCCTTGCTGGAAAAGGAGGATAAGAGGTTTGCATGGCTCAGGCAGATGATGGAATGGCAGAAGGATACGAAGGATGCAAAAGAGTTCATGGATACTATGAAGATGGACCTCTTCTCAGAAGAGGTGTTTGCCTTCACGCCAAAGGGCGCTGTCAAAGAGCTGCCAAAAGGCGCTACTCCTGTTGATTTTGCGTATGCCGTGCACACAGATGTGGGGCACAGATGCTCTGCTGCAAGGGTTAATGGAAGGCTTGTGCCTTTGAAATATCAGCTTAGAAACGGCGATATGGTGGAGATAATAACCTCGCCAAATCAT
>JACRNK010000060.1 GCA_016234985.1 Deltaproteobacteria bacterium | reverse complement strand
GAGAGAGCAGTGAACCGACTGCATCGCCCTCAGGATTTACATGGGAAGACACGAGAAAGGTTTTTCCCTTGTTAATCTCATCTATTACCTGTTTAAATTTTGTCACTTTTAATTTCCTTTAGTATCTTTTCTATGTTCTGCGCATATTCCAGCGAATCGTCAAATTTAAATGTAATCTCAGGAAAATATCTTAGTTTGAGCCGCTTGCCTATTTCTCTCCTCATATAACCGCTTGCGCTCTCAAGCCCTTGCATTGTTTTCTCTTTCTCTTCTTCTGTTCCGATCATGCTGAAATAAATTTTAGCCTGGCGCAGGTCTTTTGAAAGCGCCACCTTTGTAATTGTGACAAAGCCGATTCTTGGGTCATGAACCTCGCCGAAGAGCATTGTCGCAATCTCTTTCCTTATTTCTTCGGCAACTCTTTCAGAACGGTTGTAAGTCATAAAGACAGTTATGAGTTAGGAGTTGGGAGTTGGGAGTTAAAGACAAAAGTAAAAGTTTTTACTCCGAACTCCTAACTCATAACTCCGAACTATAACTTCCCCGCCACCTCTTCCATCTGATATGCCTCTATTATGTCGCCCACCTTAATATCGTTAAATCCTTCTATGCCGATTCCGCATTCATAGCCTGTTGCAACTTCCTTAACATCATCCTTGAATCTCTTTAAAGAAGCCATTTTTCCGTCATATACCACCGCATTATCCCTTATAAGCCTTACCATGCTTCCCCGGAGTATCTTTCCGTCTGTAACATAGCATCCTGCGACAGTCCCGATTTTTGATACGCGGAATGCCTCTCTCACCGATGCCCTTCCTAATATATTCTCTTTGATTGTAGGCGCCAGCATTCCTTCCATGGCCTTTTTTATGTCGTCTATCAATTCGTATATGATGCTGTAAAGCCTTAAATCCACGCCCTCTTTTTCTGCAAGAGCCTGGGTTTTTGGCTCCGGCCTGACATTGAAGCCGACCACTATTGCATTGGATGCAGCCGCCAGCATTATATCGCCCTCTGTAATGCCTCCGACGGCGTTGTGTATTACATTGATTTTTATGGCGTCTGTCGGAAGCTTGCTCAACGCCTCTTTCACAGCCTCTACAGAACCCTGAACATCAGCTTTTACAACTATGCCAAGTTCTTTAACCTCGCCCATCTTAATCTTTTCATATAACTCTGTGAGGCTTATCTTTGCCGTCTTTTTAAGCTCTGCCTCCTGCTTCTTTTTAAGCCGTATGCCTGCAATTTGTTTTGCGGTCACCTCGTCCCGGACAACAGAAAACACATCGCCTGCCTCAGGCACGCCTGAAAGTCCCAAAACCTCCACAGGCATGGAAGGCCCGGCCTCATCCACTTTTTTCCCCCAGTCGTTTATCATTGCCCTGACCCTTCCGGAGTGCGCGCCGCTTACGAAGGCATCGCCTGTTTTTACTGTTCCTTCGTGTATTAAAACCGTTGCCACCGGCCCGCGGCCTTTATCTAATTTTGCCTCAATGATAGCGCCCTTGGCTGGTTTTTCAGAATTAGCCTTTAACTCCAATACCTCTGCCTGAAGAAGAATAAGCTCCAGAAGCTCTTTCACGCCAAGCCCTTTTTTTGCGGAGACTCGCGCAAACATGACATCGCCGCCCAAATCTTCCGGCACCAACCCATAACCGGTCAACGCCTGTTTAACCCTGTCCGGATTTGCGCCGGGAAGGTCAATCTTATTTATTGCGACAATTATAGGGACATTTGCGGCCTTTGCATGGTTTATCGCCTCTATTGTCTGCGGCATAACCCCGTCATCCGCCGCCACTACCAGAACCACGATATCCGTCACCTTTGCGCCCCTGGCCCTCATTGCCGTAAATGCCTCGTGGCCTGGAGTGTCAAGAAATGTTATATCGCCCTTATCCAAATGGACATGATAGGCTCCGATGTGCTGCGTAATGCCTCCTGCCTCTCCGGCGGCAACATTTGTTTTTCTTATGGCATCAAGGAGAGATGTCTTGCCGTGGTCAACATGGCCCATAACAGTTACAACAGGGGGTCTGATCTTCAATTCGCCCTGTGTTTCAGTAATATCCTCCATGAGCAGCTCTTCCTGAGGGGCAATGCTCTCCACTTCATATCCGAAATCAGACGT
>JACRNK010000059.1 GCA_016234985.1 Deltaproteobacteria bacterium | reverse complement strand
ATATCCGCGGCGATGTAGGCTACAGGGTAGGCATTCACATGAAAGGATATAAAAAACAAAACCCTGTTATTATCGCAGGCGGCAAGGCAGGAGATTTTTTCGGCGAATATATGGCAGGCGGAGCGCTTATACTGTTAAACCTTGACAATAAACATGTCCCCGAAGGCTTTAATCGGGGAAATGATAACAGGCCTATGGTAGGAGATTACCTCGGCACAGGCATGCACGGCGGGACAATCTTCATAAGAGGCGAGATTAATAAAAAGCTCTGCGGCGCAGAAGTGGGAATTGCGGATTTAACCGAAGAGGACACAAAACTTCTAAAAGAATATCTTGAAGATTACTGTAAGGACTTTGGCCTTAATCCGGGCGAAATTATGAAAGGCTCATTTAAAAAACTGACCCCAGCCTCGCTCAGGCCTTATGGAAATATGTATGCGTATTAAAATTCTTCTCCAAACACCTCTGCTTCAAAGGTATAGAGTTCAACCCCTTGCTTCCAACTATCAGTCGTAAGCCCTGCCTTAAGGCAAGTATGTTCCAAAAATTGCGTTCTGTTCCATCCATATTCTGTCGCCACCTGAGGAAGAAGCACCCCCCGGCAATAGCCTTTCACAATATATAACCCGTGCCGGCCAATCTCAATTTCAGATATATCCTTTATCTTCTTCATCGGAGAAAGGCAGGATATTTCAATAGATATTTGAGAAAGCTCTGACGAAGCAAGCGGCATAAATCGTGGATCCTGAGTGGCCGCTGAAATGGCCATATCTACGACAGTTAAATAGAGCGATTTATCGGATGTAAACACACCAATACATCCGCGCAAATCATGATTTTTACTGATAGTAACAAATGCCCCTTGTTTTTCCAGCAAGGCTGGACTCTTCACATCAAAACAGGGAATCTTTTTTGTTTTGACATAGGATTCGACCGTCTCCCGCGCAATTTTCAAGAGGAACGATTTATCTTCGTTTGAAAGAGGCATAATCAAACACACTCCACCCTTCCTTTTTCCATCTGAAATAATCTTGCAGTATCTTCTTATGGTCAAAGGCCAGAGGCTTAGGCAGATTGTCTTCCGCGAAAATGCCAATCTCTTTTGCGTCGTCTCTGGCTTGCGGAATCCCGCTTGCCTCTGCGACAAAAACTGTAGAGATTGTATGAAATCTATTATCCCTTTTTGGGTCTGAATATGAATGAAGCTGGCATTTCAGCCTTACACGCAAAGATGTCTCTTCCAGAGCCTCTCTGACAGCGGCCTGTTCAAGGGTTTCACCATAATCCATAAAACCGCCCGGTATTGCCCAGCCAAAAGGGGGATTTTTTCTTTGGATAAGGACAAGACCTTTGCCTTTAAGCTCTATGATGATGTCAACGGTAGGAAGGGGATTTTGGGGTTGTTTCATGCGAAAGGAAAATATTTATTTGTATGGGCGGGTTTCAAACCCGCCCATACAATGTTTTTCAGTGTGTAATTACCCTGTCATTTTGCGCTGCGGCAGGTATCTCTAACGCTTCCTTTTCCTGAGCCTTTTTAAATATCTCTTCGGGTTTTTCCAATGCCAGCGACTGCCTCAATACATCATCCATATGTTCCACAAAACAAATCTCCACCTTTTTCAGTATGTCGGCAGGGATATCTTTTATGTCCTTTTCATTCTCCTTCGGCACAATGACCTTTGGTATCAAACCCCTGTGCGCGGCAAGTATCTTTTCCTTCAACCCGCCGATAGGCAGAACCTTTCCGCGAAGCGTAATCTCTCCGGTCATGGCAATATTTTTTCTCACAGGAACCTTCATCAGGGTTGAGGCGATGGCCGTAGCCATGGTAATGCCGGCAGACGGCCCGTCCTTGGGAATGGCGCCTTCAGGCACATGTATGTGTATATCAACCTTCTGGTAAAAATCCTTGTCTATGCCGAGCGCATCCGCCCTTGAGCGAATATATGTAAGCGCCGCCTGAGCGGATTCCTGCATTACATCTCCGAGTTTTCCGGTTATGATAAGTTTGCCTTTGCCCGGCACCACTGTTACTTCTATTGATAAAAGGTCTCCTCCGGCCTCTGTCCATGCAAGGCCGGTTGAAACGCCGATTTCGTCTTTCTCCTCTATCTTGCCGTAGCTATATTTTGGTATTCCGAGATATTTAGTTAGACCTTTGGCAGAAACAGATACCTTTATGTCCTTGCCCCTCTTAAGAACTTCCTTTGCAATCTTTCTGCAAACAGAGGCGAGTTCCCTTTCCAGATTCCTTACGCCTGCCTCTCTTGTCCATCTTCTTATGAGAGCCAGAACTGCGCCGTCAGGAATTTCAAGATTGGCATCAGAAAGCCCGTGCGCCTTCAATTGTTTCGGCATAAGAAATCTTTTAGCTATGTGAAGTTTTTCCATTTCCGTATAGCCCGCTATCCTTATTATCTCCATCCTGTCCAGCAGAGGATATGGAATGCCCTGAAGGCTGTTTGCCGTAGTTATGAACATCACCTTAGAAAGGTCATAGTCTAAGTCAAGATAGTGGTCGTTAAAAGAATGGTTCTGTTCAGGGTCTAAAACCTCAAGCAGAGCCGACGCCGGGTCGCCCCTGAAATCCGTGGACATCTTGTCAACTTCATCCAATAAAAAAACCGGATTATTCGCGCCTGCTTTTTTCAAAGACTGGATTATCCTTCCAGGCATAGAGCCTATATATGTCCGGCGGTGGCCTCTTATCTCCGCCTCGTCCCTTACCCCTCCGAGGGATAAGCGGACAAACTTTCTGTTTGTCGCCCTGGCGATGGATTTTGCCAATGATGTCTTCCCCACGCCTGGAGGGCCTACAAAACATAATATCGGGCCTTTCATCTCTTCCACAAGACCGTGAACGGCAAGATGCTCTACAATCCTCTCCTTGACTTTTTTCAAGCCGTAGTGGTCTTGTTCAAGGTATTTCTCGGCTTCAGTGATGTCCTTTTTCTCTTCCGTCACCTCTGCCCAGGGCAGGGATAAAAGCCAGTCAAGATAGTTTCTCACCACAGTAGCCTCAGCAGCCATAGGCGCCATAAGTTTGAGTTTTTTAAATTCCTGTTTCGCCTTCTTGGCAGCCTCCTTGCTCATCTTCTTGTTTTTTATCCGCTCTTCAAGCTCATTTAGTTCGTTCTTGAATTCATCCTTTTCGCCAAGCTCTTTCTGTATGGCCTTCATCTGCTCGCTCAGATAATATTCTTTCTGGGTCTTTTCCATCTGCTTCTTGACCCTGTTTCTTATCCTCTGCTCAGCCTCCAGTATCTCTATCTCGCCCTCCATGAAACCGTAGAGCCGCTCTAACCTGTGCGTGGCATTGGTAAGTTCCAGAATGGCTTGTTTATCCTGAAGCTTTATCAGGAGATGCCCTACTATGACATCCGCAAGCCTGCCCGGGTCGTCAATGGAAGCTACCGACATTATCATCTCAGGGGGTATTTTCTTGTTGAGCTTTACATATATTTCAAACGCCTTGACTACATTTCTTATAAGCGCCTCTGTCTCTATGGTCTCGTCTGTTTCCTCGGCTATCTCGGCAACCTTGACCATAAAACATTCCTTGGAAGGGATAAATTCCTTTATCTGCGCCCTTTTTTTTCCTTCCACAAGCACCTTCACGCTTCCGTCAGGCAGCCTTAAAAGCTGCAATATGCTGCCCAAAGTGCCAACCCTGTATATATCATCAGGCATCGGGTCGTCTGTCTTTGCCTTTTTCTGCGCAGCGAGCAGGATACTTTTATCCTGAGACACGGCAAGCTCCAGGGCCTTTACAGACTTATCCCTGCCCACAAAAAGCGGCACAACCATATGCGGAAAAACAACTATGTCCCTCAAAGGTATGAGGGGGACAGACAGTTCTTTCACTTCATCTGTTGTATCTTTATTGCTTTTAAAGAACATTGGTCACCTCGTTTTACAGTTATTAGTTTGGAGTTCGGAGTTGGGAGTAAAAGATAACATTTTCGGTTCTTTCGAAAAATTTAAAAGATAAATATCGTGAAGCGCTAATTCATTTGTCTTGCTCCGTAGGAGCATACTGTTTGTAGAAATAAATTTTCAAAAATGTTTTAGCTCCATAGGAGCGACCTGTCTGTGCGTTGTGTGCAAACTTACAGGCCGCTCCTACGGAGCTCTGTTTTTGGTTATACATTTTTGTTCTACAAACAGATCGCCTCTCTGAGGCTAAAACAATCAAAAACCCAAAATTCAACTTTTTTACGAAAGAACCAAAACAAATACTCCGAACTACGAACTTCTAACTCCGAACTGTCTTTATGCCGATTCTGCTTTTTTCTCGTAAACCATTATCGGATTTCCCTTGCCAAGTATCATATCTTCATTGACAAGACATTCCCTTATATTAGTCTGCGACGGCATTTCATACATCACATCTAACATGGCATTCTCAAGAATAGCCCGGAGCCCTCTGGCGCCTGTCTTTCTCTTCATGGCCTCTCTGGCAATTGCTGAAAGGGCGCTGTCCGTGAATTTCAATCTGACATTCTCAAACTCAAACAGCTTCTGATACTGCTTCACAAGGGCATTGCGCGGTTCTGTAAGTATTTTAACAAGGGCATTCTCATTCAGTTCATCCAGAACAGCCAGAACCGGCAGCCTTCCGACAAATTCCGGTATCAGGCCGTATTTCAATAAATCCTCAGGCTGAATCTCCTTTAAAAGCTCATTTACATGCCTTTCTTCTTTCTTTTTTATCTCCGCGCCAAAACCAAGGGTCTTCTTCCCTATCCTCTGCTGTATGATATTCTCCAACCCTGCAAAGGCGCCGCCGCATATAAAAAGAATGTTTGTCGTATCAACCTGCAGGAACTCCTGTTGAGGATGTTTCCTGCCGCCCTTTGGCGGAACATTTGCAAGGGTCCCCTCAATTATCTTTAAAAGCGCCTGCTGAACCCCTTCGCCTGAGACATCCCTTGTAATAGAGGGGCTGTCGGATTTTCTTGATATCTTGTCTATCTCGTCAATATAGACAATTCCCTTCTGGCACTTGTCTATTTCATAATTGGAATTCTGCAAGAGGCTTAAGATTATATTTTCAACATCCTCGCCAACATAACCGGCTTCTGTGAGAGTTGTGGCGTCGGCAATTGTAAATGGAACATTCAATATCTTTGCAAGTGTCTGCGCAAGGAGCGTCTTGCCTGAACCTGTCGGGCCGAGGAGAAGTATATTGCTCTTCTGAAGCTCAACGCCGCCCATATTGAACTTCTTTTCCCTTCTTTCAATCCTTTTATAATGATTATGAACTGCAACGGAGAGTATCTTCTTTGCCTTTTCCTGGCCTACGACATATTCATCAAGTATCTTTTTAATCTCCGCAGGCTTTGGAACCGAGAGTTCCCTGGCATGCGCCAGCTCATCTTTCTCATACTCCTCGCCGATTATATCATTGCAGAGTTCTACGCACCCATCGCAAATATATACCATGGGCCCGGCAATCAACTTTTTCACCTCAGCCTGGCTCTTGCCGCAGAACGAACAGGTCAGGGCTCAAAGCAAAAACTTAAATAGAAATATCTAAATAAACAATTAAAAAGTAAAATTATTTTTGCCTCTGAAACATTTTAATTTTAAATTTATTGTTTAGATATTTATATTGAGTTATAACCTTTTAAAACTTTGACTCTTTGATACTTCTTCATCGCCTCTTCTCTATTACTGCGTCAATTATACCATATTCCTTTGCCTGCTCGCCAGCCATAAAAAAATCCCTCTCAGTATCCCTGCTTATCTTATCAATCGGCTGGCCGGTGTGTTTTGCGAGTATCTGATTCAACTCTTCCCTGAGCCGGAGTATCTCCTTGGCCTGAATGCCTATGTCGGTTGCCTGGCCCTGCGCGCCTCCAAGCGGCTGGTGGATTAAAATCCTTGAATGAGGCAGGGCAAATCTTTTGCCGGCAGTCCCGCCTGCCAGAAGAAGGGCTCCCATGCTGGCAGCCTGACCCATGCAGGTTGTTGAAACCGGCGGTTTAACATACTGCATTGTGTCATAGATTGCAAGCCCGGCGCTTACAATTCCGCCGGGAGAGTTTATATATAGATGTATCTCCTTGTCAGGGTCTTCGGACTCCAGAAAGAGCATCTGGGCTACCACAAGGTTTGCGACAACATCATCAATAGCTGTGCCGAGAAAGATTATCCTGTCCTTTAAGAGCCTTGAATATATATCGTATGCCCGCTCACCGCGGCCGGTCTGCTCAACCACCATCGGAACTAATGTCATAATGCCTCCTTAAAATACAGGCTATGGGCAATGGGCTATAGGCTATGGGTTTTTACCTATTGCCTATTGCCTATAACCTATTGCCTGTTTTTTATTATAAAATCAAACACCTTTTCTTCCAGCATCCCTGCAACCAGCATACCATCCGAACCATGTTCTATAAGCTGTTTTTTAAGTTCATCAACCCTCTGATGATGCTGGTCGGCCATTTGCTTTATCCGCAAATCTATCTCATCTTCCGAAACAGTTATATTTTCCTGCCTCGCCACGGCATCTAATATCATCTCTTCTTTAACCCGCATCTCCGCCAGCTTGGCATATCGCGCTCTCAATTTCTCAGGAGTTGCCTCCGCGGCTTCCTCCGGCCTTATCCTTCCTTTCTTAATGTTCTCCATTGCCTGC
>JACRNK010000058.1 GCA_016234985.1 Deltaproteobacteria bacterium | reverse complement strand
GTCCACAGCGCCGAGAAGGATTCAAAGAGTTTTGAGGGTAAATGATAAACGTCAATTATTATTTCTCTTTAGCGACAATTAAAATTCCCCTTTTTTTAGGACAAAAAATCAACCTCCTTTCTTGATTTTATCGCTTTTAGCCTGATTCATCCTATAGCTTGGTATATTGAGCTCTATAATAGCACTATGATGGACTATCCGGTCAACCGCGGCCGCGGTCATTACCGGGTCTTTAAAGATTCTTTCCCATTTTGAAAACGGCAAATTGCTGGTAATCATAACACTGCCGCGCTCATAGCGTTCTGCCAGAAGCGTAAAAAGAACCTCCATTTCTTCCTTTTCCTGTTGAACATAGCCAATATCATCAATGATAATGACTTCGTAGGCATTGAATTTCTTCAACAGGCGGGGCAGCCTTAACTCCCGCTTGGCCAGAAGCAACTCCTGTAAAAGCAGCGCGCAGGCGGAAAAATAAATCCTTCTGCCTTGACGGATAAGTTCCTGAGCCAAAGCGCATATAAGATGTGTTTTTCCGCTGCCGGGATTGCCGAAAACCAAAACATTCTCATTATGCTCAAGAAATCTTCCGTTTTTAAGGCTATTAAACTGCTGTAGTACTTTATTAGGCAGCCGTTTCAGGTCAAAGGATTGCAAGGTTTTCTCCAGAGGCAGCCGGGATTCCTGTAAATATCGTTCAATGCGTCTGGCGCGTCGCTGCTGGCATTCTGATTCTATTACTGACAACAAGTATTGTTCATAGCTAAGAGACTCATCCTTAGCCTTTACGGCAAGCCGCGTGTAATCTTTACGCACAGCGGCCAGGCATAACTGTCTTAAGTATCCCTGTAGCTTAGACTGGAGATTATTATCCATGGGATACCTCCAGCAGTTCATCGTATGCCTCTAACGCTACCGGCTCTACGGTTACATCCGCAGGAAGAGGAATATCCCGACTCTGGGCTATAAACCGGCCTATTTCATCAGAAGACACAGGCTTGTTCTCCAAAATTAACTGCTGCAGGGCATATTCTACTAATGCTTCTCCTTCCTTGGCAGCGGCATAAAGTATCTTAAGATATTCTTTATTCGCCTGCAGTGGGGTAAGTTGTCTTAACGTATCATAGGCTATCCGGAAACAGCTTGAAGGGAACATGTCCGATTTATAGCGGTAGTTCTCAAAGGCCCCGGGCTTACGGACTAACCAGTCAATAATGTGGCGGTATTGTATCTGGTGTTTGCCCTCTCCGCGCATCCGCGGGATACGTTCTGCCATTTGCTGGCCATGCCAGACTTCAATATAATCCAAATACAGCTTAACCCGGACATTCTCGCCGATCAGCCGGCTATGAACCGAATAAGTGTTGTTACGCACGTATATGGTGCTGGAAGGGCCAACGGATTTATCTATTATCTTGCAAGCGTCCATCTGTTGATACGGCAAAACCCGCAGTACCGCCAATTCCTCCTTGAGCCGATTGAGCCTTCCAGAATTCAGTTGCTTGAATATCCCCCTTAAAAACTCATCGTATTCCCCTCGGCTTGTAAAATCCCTGCTCCCGCGCAGAATTAAGGCCTGTTCAATGGCCTTCTTAAGTCTATAGTGGCGCTGCTCTATGTCGCCGTTTTCATTCGCGCTTGCAACGTTGGTGCGTTGAGGTTCTATATCATAATGCCGCATTAGAGCCTGGTAGTGCCGCGTAAACTGCTCGGGATTACAATCTTTATTCACTGCGGCACTCATCCTGTCTAACCTGTGCCGTAAAGGAACGCCTCCCAGATGCCAGAGCGCATTCTGAAAGCCGGCGCTTAAACTCTCAAAACTCTCAGAAAAACATACGCTGCCAGCCTCCCAGTTGGAATAAGTAAGCGTGAAATGATAGAGCAGGTGCCTAAACACCTCCCCGCGAATAGTTACTCCTAACTTTGACATATGGGTGAAATCCGAAGCGCATAACTCGCCAGGATAGTGAACCTGCGGGAAGAATACTTCCTTAGATGGTCCTTCCTGGGCTCGCCACTGCTTTATCCTGCGCTGTAGCGTCCGTAATTGGCCGTCATCATATTCCTTTGGATACTTCAGCTTTAAATACTCAAATACTGTCTTAGCTTCGAGACCGGGATTAGCGCTAATCATATCTTTAACTTCTAACCACGCCTCTTTGAAAGGATCCTGCCGAGTACGCCAGTTATGCGCCGTTTTACATTGACTAGGCAATTTACCGGAAGTTAAGTATTTTCGCGCAGTCTTTACATCCATCCCTGCCTTTACTGCTGCTGTTGCTTGTGTCTTCTCGCCGTTGATAAGCATCCATAATCTCCTTACCTGTTGGTCGGTAACCATTCAAGCCTCCTCTTTTGATTATAGCCTGAATAGTTTACCACTCCCTTTTTAATAGGGAATTATAATTGTCGTCAACAGGGAATTATAATTATCGCTCATCACTTTAGAATGCTTCTTATCTTGGCTGGCTTAAAACCTCTGGTGGTGAGATGTCTTTTTAGGCCTTCTTTATCTTTGGTAAAAATCTTTCTAAAATCTTCTACTTCTTGCTTACTTACTTTCTTACTTATTACTTCCTTACTTACTTGTGAAACGATTTCGTCCGAATCCGTAACAACTCGTATCGTATCCGCTACAGGTGGAGGCTGTGGATAACTGATTTT
>JACRNK010000057.1 GCA_016234985.1 Deltaproteobacteria bacterium | reverse complement strand
GGAAGCTACACTGAAAATATCATTATTATTGCAAAACCGCTTACCATAAAATCAAGTAAAGGCCCTGACGCCTCTGTTGTGCATGCCCTCATCAAAAGCGAACCGGTATTCAAGATAAGCAATGTCGATGAAGCGGCTATTATCGGCTTTACCGCAACCGGTTCCGAAGTTGCAGGCATCTATCTTTACAATTCCAATAACGGAAAACTCCTTGATAACAAAACCAAGGATAATGGAAGCGGGATTTTTCTCTATTCTTCCCATAACAATACTGTGGCAAATAATATTGCCGATTCAAACGAACAGTATGGAATATACCTTGAATCATCCAACGGCAATACGATTGAAAAAAACAGCGCAAATTCAAATAAGGATAAAGGGATTTTTCTGAATTCTTCCAGTCACAACAACATGACAAACAACAGCGTCAACCTGAATGCATGGGACGGGGTTTTTCTTTGGGCTAGCCACAACAATATTCTTAAGGATAATAAAATATTCAGAAACAGATACGGGATTGTTCTCAGCGATTCCAACAATAACGCATTAACCGGCAATTCCACATGGTCAAATATTTATATCATACTGCCTGTGGTCTTAATATAT
Organism: Deltaproteobacteria bacterium; assembly: GCA_016234985.1. GTDB lineage: Bacteria > Desulfobacterota > GWC2-55-46 > UBA9637 > UBA9637 > JACRNJ01. The sequence goes on along the minus strand of JACRNK010000057.1, from coordinate 4,142 downwards.
ATAGGGATTATCGTCTATTTGATTCAGAAAAATCTCATACATATATAGGGATTATCGTCTATTTGATTCAGAAAAATCTCTTGCGATTTATATATAGGGAGTGAGATGAGCCTCTTGCAAAACTCGTCATTCCGGCAATCCTTAAGCCGGAATCCAGAGGTTTTTAAGACAAAGATACTGGATTCCGGCTAAAAACACGCCGGAATGACGACTATTTTAGACTTTTAAGAACCTCAAGGAGTAAACATGTTTGAAGTAACTACCATATTAGCATCATTAGGACTCATTCTGGCAACAGTGAGTTTCATCAGCGGACTGCAGGCCGTAAAGAATAAAGGCTCGGTTGATTCCAGGATACACAGGTTAAACGGCCGATTAACGCTCGTTATTTACCTGCTGCTGGCAGGGATATCCCTCGGTGAAAAGGGCGGGGCGATAAAACTGTGGCCGGTTACCGCATGGGGCGCCGGCCTTTTAATCATCTTAACAAAGATATGGATTGTAAGAAGCGGAAAGACTTACAAATACGCAAGCTGGCTTGGCATTATGCTGATTATCATCTGGTTGGTTATTGTATATACGCATATTCCTGCGCTCAATTGATAACGTTCTAATGACGGTTTATCCGTCCATGCCGCTCCTCGTTGGTTTTGAAGACAAACCCCTCCTTCCACCACTGTATGAGTTCCACGAGAGAATCTATCTGCGAATCGTCAAGCGGGCCGCCATGCGGCGCCCCGAAACCCGGCATAGATGTTCCGGGCTTGCCTTTTGTTATCGCCTTCTTTATGTAGCTGCTGTCATTTTTATCAAGCCAGCCGAGGTCGTTTATTCCCGGCGCATTTAGCCCACCGAGGCCATAATGTCCATGACACATTGCGCAGGCCGCCTCAAAAAGCGGCTCGCCGGACTTCCCTTCGGCGGGCTTTGCATGGCACTCTGCGCAGTTGCCTTTGAAAAGAGTCTGCCCCGGATTCATTGTTGTATGGTCTTTCATGCGGACTTCTATAAGGACATCCACCTTTGCATCAGGCATACCAGGGTCATCGGTTTTGATGAAAACGCTCTTTTTCAGTTTGCCGAGCTTGTCCGAGGTGTCAACCGAAACCGTAACCGTCGTTTCGCTGCCCGGATGGACGACCTTTGATTCAGGCTCCACAACCGTGCATCCGCAAGATGGCCTGATCTCTTTTATGTTCAGCGGGGCTGTGCCGTCATTGCGGATTATGAATTCGCCCATGAGTTTTGTTTTTTCTCCCTGAAAGGAAAATCCGAGGTCTATGACGGTTTTGGGGAGGACAAGCCTTGGACTTCCGTCTTCGCAAAAGGCAGGCGCAGCAGCAATTATTATGAACAGAAGGACAGCAGCGATAGCAGCGGCAAACATGACGTTTTTTTCAACCGGCATAATCAATGGGACCCTTTCACCATATTCTCATATCCGATATTGCGGAGGGCTTCAAGCTCATCCCGTATCTCCTGCATCTTTGCCTTTATCACGGAATCATCAGGGCTAAGGCCGAGCGCCAGCCTGTAATTTCGCTCGGCTTTGAGGATGCGGCCCTCATGCCATTCTATAGCGGCAAGCCCGGCATAGGCGCGGGGATCGCCTGGACGGGCTTCTATCAACCTCCTATATAGCTCTTTGGATTTGCCGTGCAATCCGTCTTTTTCGTATATCCCGGCGAGTTCAATCCCATCTTCGACCGACCATGGGATTTCACTAAGCAGTTCTTCAAGCCGCGCCTTCCTTTCAAGATGCGCCTTTCGCTCCTTGCCGCGCTTTACGATGTCAAGGAGCGTTGCCTTCATCATGTTGCCATCAGGAAGGTTTTTTGCAGCCTCGCTCCATAATTCAACGGCCTTGTCAATTTTTTCCATGTTATAATAGGCGAGCCCGAGCTGGTAGAGGACGGTTACATTTTGAGGCTGCAACCTGCCGGCATTTTCCAGTTCTTCGGCAGCCTTTTCATATTGTCCGGAACGTATGTATAACATCCCTTTCTGGTAATAGTTTGGCTCCTCTGCGCCCGCAGGAACGGCCGTCAGGATGCATGCTGCTATGATAAGGAATAAAAGCGTTCTCATAAAATTATGCTTCTCAAGCCTTGCCGGAAGGCTCCCCGCTTACTATCACCCTGTTCTTGCCTGCCACCTTGGCCTTATACATGGCCTGGTCAGCGGCCTGTATCAATTCCTCAAATTTATTCGCTTTTATATCAGGATAGGATGCGATGCCGACGCTGAAGGTTGCGGCTTTTCCCATCCAAGGATAGATATTGACCCTCGCAATGTCCAGCATCTTATCCGCTATCTTCTGCGCATCTTCTTTTACCGTGTCGACAAGAATGATAACAAACTCCTCGCCGCCGTATCTTGCCACAAGATCTTCTTTTCGCACATTATTTTTCATAATGTTTGCAATGCCCTTTAAAACCTCGTCCCCTTTTTCGTGGCCATAGCCGTCATTTACCGATTTGAAATTATCCACGTCTGCAAGGAGTATGGAAATCGGCCTGTTGCGCCTGAGCGCCCTGGACCACTCTTCTTCCAATCTGCCATTCAGGTGTCTCCTGTTGTAAAGGCCGGTCAGGCTGTCGGTTACGGAGAGTTCCTGTATCTTTTGATGTATTATGGCATTGTCCAGCGCAACGGAAATCTGGTTTGCCATATATTCAAAGAGATGTTGCTTTTCCTCAGTGTATCTGTTCATTCCGCCGAGCGCAAGAACGCCCAATATCCTGTCCTGATAGGACAGGGGAATGTATGCGACCTCATTAGGCTCAACCTGCGTAAACCCGAATTCCAATACCTCCGCAATTGCATCCTGATTGGAGCTTAAAATATACGTTTTGTTGTCAATAGCGGCGGAACCCGGAAAACCTTCCCCTTTTTTAAGAGTCCTGATGTCGGCTTTTGTTCCATACTGCGCGTGAGGGACAAGGAGTTCTCCCCCCTCCTCGCAGAGATACACTATCCCCATCTGCGAATCCGTTATTTCAACCGCTATCCTGAGAATCTTTGAAAGGAGTTCATTCAAGTCTAAAGTTGACATAAGGAGCTTTGCTATTTCATTATGCTTTTTAAGCCTCTCTTCCCGTTTCCTGATTCCCTGAACCATGCTGTTGAAACCCCTTCCTATTTTTTCAAACTGGTCGCCGGTTTTAAGCTCTACATTTATATCCATTGCGCCTTTTCCGACCTCATCCATGGCATGAATAAGCAAAGAGAGCGGCCTTGTGATATCCGCGTATATAAATAACGTTATGATAACGGATATGATAAGGCCTATGACGGCCGAGACAAAAACACCCTTGCCCACGGTTTGAAGGACTATTGAGTGGATGGCTGCCGCAGGCCGGCTTACGCCGATGCTGCCTATAATCCTGTTGCGGCTGTCCTTTATAGGCTCATAGGCTGCGAGGTGTTCCGCGCCGTCAATAGATAAAGTCCCGTAATACGGCAGTCCGAGAGACATGGCCGCGCCGACCTTTTGCGGGATGGGCTGTCCGCTTACCCATGCGCTCCTCGGCAGAGAGGATGAGGAATGAAGGAATGCCGATTCAGGAGGTTCGCCGCCAAAGACCGCCGTCTCGACCGTGAACCTGTTATACACCGTATTGCCGAACCACGGATTTCCCGTAATCAGGACGCCGGCCACGATAGCGCCGACGATTCTATCGTTATATCTGACAGGGGAAACGATAAACTGCGCCATGCCGGTATCCTTTATAATCCGTTTCGCCAGCCCTTCGTCTTCCCTTAAAAGCAAATCTTTGCTCACAATTTCCGTGGATATCACGGCTTTGCCCGATACGAGAGACACCGGAAGGATTTCGCCTATGTTGAGGAAGTCGCCTTTGTTATTATTTCTTCTGGTAATGACCTTCTGATTTTCATCCACAGCGGCCATAATCTCCAGATATGGATTCTTCTTGCCCAGCTCGAAGAGCATGGCCTGCAATCTTTTTTCGTCTCTGACATCAAAGCCTTGTTTAATCTCCGGCCTGTCGCTTATCTGCGAGAGCGCAGCTTCCGCTGCGGCCGCTTTTTCCTCATATATGAGTTTCGCCCCCTTGAGCTGTATTTTTACGGACTCTGTGATATTTTCGTAGATTAAATTCTGGAACAGGTAAAAAAGG
>JACRNK010000056.1 GCA_016234985.1 Deltaproteobacteria bacterium | reverse complement strand
TCTATGTGGCGGATTCCGGCAATAATGCCGTCAGAAAGATAACGCCAGACGGTGCGGTATCAACCCTTGCAGGTGGCGGCAGTCCAGGTTATAAGGATGGAAGAGGGAAAGATGCAAGGTTTTCATGGCCCACAGGCATTGCAGCAGATAGTGTTGGAAATGTATATGTGTGCGATTCTCAAAATAACAGGATACGCAGGATAACCTCCGAAGGCATTGTAAGCACAGTTGCAGGCATAGGCATCCCAGGGTTTGCCGATGGTCCCGGTTATCAGGCGCAGTTCCGGTTTCCCACAGGCATAGAAGTGGACAAAATGGGTAATATCTATGTTGCGGATTCAGGCAACAACAGGATACGCAAGATAAGCCAGGGCGGGATATTGCAGGCTAAAAGATAGAGTGTTTAGTTGACAACTGCTTTTTTTGAATTAGACTTTAATAAGAGGGGTATTTTTGGTAACTCATGATGTAATAGTTGTAGGGGGAGGGTTGGCAGGCATGAGGGCTGCGATTGAAGCCATGCGAAACGGCATGAACGTCGCCATCGTATCAAAGGTGCATCCTGTGAGAAGCCATTCTGTTTCTGCGCAGGGAGGCATCAATGCGGCTATCGGCGCAAACGATTCATGGGAGGCGCATGCCTTTGACACGGTAAAGGGAAGCGATTATCTGGGAGACCAGGATGCAATAGATCTGATGTGCAAAGAGGCGCCGGAGGATATCTTTGAGCTTGAGAGCATGGGCTGTCTTTTCAGCAGGGATGATGAAGGCGCTATTGCGCAGAGACCATTCGGCGGCGCAGGTTTTCCAAGGACATGCTATGCGGCAGACAGGACAGGCCATGCCATCCTTCACACATTGTATGAGCAGTTGCTCAAATACGGAGCGCCTGTTTATGAGGAGTGGTTTGTTGTTTCGCTGGCAGTTGAAGACAGTATATGCCGCGGCCTGATTGCATTAGATATACACACCGGAAAACTTCACAGACTGCGTTCAAAGGCCATCATCCTTGCAACAGGCGGTTACGGAAGGATATTCAAGAATTCCACCAATGCCCTGATAAATACCGGCGATGGCATGGGGCTTGCGCTCAGCAGCGGCGCAGAGCTTATGGATATGGAATTTGTCCAGTTTCACCCGACTACATTAAAATCCACCGGCATATTGATTAGCGAAGGGGCGAGAGGCGAAGGCGGCTATCTTTTAAATTCAAAGGGCGAGCGCTTTATGAAAAGATATGCGCCGAAGACAATGGAGCTTGCCAGCCGGGATGTGGTGTCAAGGGCAGAGCAGCAGGAGATTGAGGAGGGCAGGGGGGTTGACGGCTGTGTGTTTCTTGACTTACGACACCTCGGCCAAGGGCTCATCAGCGAGAGACTTCCCCAGATTCGGCAGCTGGCAATAGATTTTGAAGGCATAGACCCTTTGAAAGAGCTTGTGCCGATAAAGCCGGGCGCCCATTATTCAATGGGAGGCATTAAAACAGATGTGTGGGGAAATACAAACATAAAGGGCCTTTATGCTGCCGGCGAGTGCGCCTGCGTTAGCGTTCACGGCGCCAACCGTCTTGGTGGAAATTCTTTGCTGGATGCCGTTGTCTTCGGCAGAAGGGCCGGCCAGTCAGCTTCTGTTTATTCAAAGGAAAATGCGCTGGCCGGGTTTCCGGAAAACCTTCTTGAGAGCGCAGCCGGAGATATTGCGCTTATAATGAATAAAACATCCGGCCAAAGGGCAGCCTCTGTCAGAGATGAGCTTGCCTCCGTAATGACCATGCATGTCGGCGTGTTCAGGGATAAAAACAGGTTGGAAATTGCGCTGGCTAAGATAATGGAATTAAAGGGGAGATATAAAAATATATATTTGGAAGATAAAGGAGAAATATTTAATACTGAACTTACGGCAGTCCTTGAACTGGGGCATCTCTTATCTGTTGCAGAGTGCATCGTAACTGCCGCTGTCCACAGAGAGGAAAGCAGGGGCGCGCATTATCGTCTGGATTTTCCGGCAAGGGATGATAAAAAATGGATGAAACACACCCTGCTGTCAAAAGATGGCGACAGCATTAAACTTGGCTGCAAGGATGTTGCCGTAACCAAATATATGCCGATGGAAAGAAAATATTGAATTGACTAGTTTTTAATATTTATATTATAATATGTTACTTTGACTTAAAATTTTTAAGTATTGTTAAAACAGACGAGGGGTTGGAAATGGCTAAAGCTAAAGCAAAAGCAGTGGTAGCAAGCAATAACACGGAACTTCAAAAGCTCATTGAGACAGGCAAGGATAAGGGGTTTTTAACCTATGATGAGATTAACGACGCCTTGCCGCATGAAGGGTTTTCTGTTGAAGATATGGACGGCCTTCTTGAGACGCTTGGAGAGATGGGGATAGAGGTGGTGGACAGCGCTGAAAAGGCGGCAGCCGCGGAGGAAATGGCAGAAGAGAAGGAGAAGGCCTCGGAAATTGAAGGCATAGAAGACCCTGTCCGGATTTACATGAAAGAGATGGGCGCTGTTTCGCTCTTAAACAGGGAGGAAGAGGTTGTTCTTGCCAAGGAGATTGAGGACGGCAGAAATGAGCTTAAAAGACTTACGTTTTTAAGCCCGTTTGCATCAAGAGAGGTGCTCCGGATATCTGAAAGGATAAAGGCAGACAGGGCGTCTTTAAGGGAGCTTATGGAGGAGGCTGATGAGACAGGCCAGCAATATGACGAAGATCACAAAGAAGATGTCCTGGCTCAGGTTGATAAACTTAAGAGGAGAAAAAGAGATGGCGCATATAAATTATTAAATGAGTTGAGCCTCAATCCGCTGGTAATAAACAAGATTGTCCATCGGATAATAAGGCTTGAAAAATTTATACAAAGGGAAGAGAAAAAGAGAGGCGCTAAAAAGGCGGAAAGGGCTAAAAAGCGGATAAGACGGATACTGCGAAAGATTGAAATGAAAAGAGAGGCATTAAAGCAATTATCCGAGGAGGTAAGAAAGCACGATAGGGTGGTAAGAAAGGCAAAGAAAAGGCTGGTGGAAGCCAATCTGAGGCTTGTGGTGAGCATTGCAAAGAGGTATATGAATCTGGGATTGAAGTTTTCTGACCTTGTTCAGGAAGGCAATATCGGCCTCATGAAGGCAGTGGATAAATTTGACTACAAGAAGGGCTACAAGTTTTCAACTTATGCGACATGGTGGATCCGCCAGGCAATAACAAGGGCGATTGCCGACCACGGCAGGACAATCCGCATACCTGTGCACATGATAGAGACCATAAACAGGCTTTTGCAGACGTCCCGCCAACTCCTGAAAGAGCTTGGCAGAGAGCCCACCCCTGATGAGATAGCGGAGAGGATGGATATTCATGTTTCAAAGGTGAGGCGCATCCTTCGCCTTATGAAGCAGACACTCTCCCTGGAAACCCCAATCGGAGACGATGAGGAAAGCTCTCTGGGAGATTTTATAGAAGATGAAAAATCACCTTCGCCCACTGAGGCGGCTATAGAAAGCGACCTTTCTGACCAGACCAAGAGGGTGCTTTCCACACTGACTCCGCGGGAAGAAAAAGTTTTGCGAATGAGATTTGGCGTTGGAGAAAAACAGGATTATACATTGGAAGAGGTGGGCAAGGTTTTGGGGGTTACAAGGGAAAGGGTTCGCCAGATTGAGGCCAAGGCCATAAGGAGGCTTAGGCACCCTACAAGGGTTAAACTGCTGAAGGGGTTTGCGGAGGAATAGTTTTTGGCGGGAAAATACGGAGAAAAGATGGCAAGATTATCGTTAATTATAATAACTGCTTTTGCAATAACTTGTCCCGTTATGTATTTAAACGGGATTGGAAGCGGGTTTTGCTATGCCGAGGACTATCATTATCCCGGCGGCCCCTACTACTTCAAAGATATCAAGAACAGCGCTGCGCCTTATGAGCCTGTTGATGAGATAAACTATGAAGAGGCCAGCAATCTCTACACATACTACGAGGCATATTTTAACGATGATGGCAGGATAGTTTCTCTGAAGAAATACCAGAAAGGGAAATTAGAATGGTCTGATAAATATGTTTACAGCCCTGCCGGAACATTGGAGAACAGGGAGCTTTCCATGTCGAGCAGGTAAAGGTTGTTGGAAAGGTTTTTCTAATATTGCAAGGATTTTAACAACCGTGTTTCCACTTCATTCAATGAACCGCCTCTTATCCTAATCTGTTTGATTCTTGATTTTTGACCGGATGCGATTTCTATCTGATTTTTTCTGATTCCGAGTATATCCGCAAGAAACTCAATACATGCGGCATTTGCTGCGCCTTCCACAGGAGGCGATGTGAGTCGTATTTTTAAGCCGTCTTTTCCGTGGGCAAGCGGCATGACGCCGGTAATCTCATTCTTTGACGCGCGGGGCTGGATATAAAGCCTGAGCAGTATTCCGTGTTTGTCTTGCTCCAGAAACGACAATTTACTTTTTGATAAATTTGAGCTTATCGTCTTCGGCATCTTGTTTTGCCGCTTCCTGTCCTCCCAGGGAGAGGAGATTGGCATGATGTTCAAGGATTGTTTTGATAGAGGTTTGCATCTCAAGCCGCTGCTTTTTTAACTGGAATATCTCTCCCTGAATCTGAACCGCCCTTTCGTGCGCCTTTTTCATCATGGCATCCGCTTGAATCTTTGCCTCTGATATAATAAGCTCTGCCTCTTTCCTGGCATTGTTTTTTAAATCCTCCACCATTTTTTGAGCGGTGGTGATGGTCTCCCTGAGTATCTTTTCCCTTTCCTCATGCTCCACAAGTCTGGCAGCCATGCCCTTCAACTTTTCTTCAAGCCCATTATTGTGTCTTGCAGCCTCTTCAAGCGTTTCAGCAACGATGTCTGTCAGGGCCTTAACCTCATGCGGGTCAAATCCCCTGAATGTCTTTTTAAATTTATGCTCTTTAATCTCTATCGGTGTGATTTTCATAATCCGCCTCCCATCCGTAATCTCATTGCCACTTCATTTAATGTCCTTACCAAAAACACCTGTAAAAACATGATGACGAGTAAAACTATAATCGGAGAAAGATCTATGCCGCCTATAAACGGCAGCCTGCGTCTGATAGGATACAGAACAGGTTCCGTTACCTGATATAAAAATCGCACTATCGGGTTATAAGGGTCGGGGTTTACCCATGATATGAGCGCGCGTATGATGATTATCCACATGTAGATGGTTAAGAGATAAGATGTAATTGTGGCCAAGGCCTCTACGAGATTTGCAAATACGAACATATTATTTTCCTGACAGCTCCTTTGACCTTTTTGTCGCAGCCTCAACCGCCTTTATTATTGTTGACCTTAAACTGCCTTCTTCAAGCTTTTCAAGTCCGGCAATGGTGGTGCCTCCAGGCGATGTCACCATGTCTTTGAGTTCGCCGAAATGTTTGCCGCTTTCCAGCGCCAGTTTTGCGGAGCCGAGGACTGTTTGAATCGCAAGCAGGTTTGCGGTCTTTCTCGGAAGCCCCACACGGACGCCTGCGTCTGACAATGCCTCAAGGATTAAAAACACATAAGCAGGCCCGCTTCCGCTTAATCCTGTCACAGCGTCCATAAGCTCTTCGTTTTCAATGAGCACAACTTTGCCCACTGCCTCAAAGATAGCTACTGCAATATCCTTGTCTTCTTTTGGAACTCCCTGTCCCGCCCGCTGCTATTGAGATAAGGAGCTTATCTTTATTCAAATCAGAGCCAATCTCCTGAAGCGCTGATTTTACATCATTCGGTTTTACGGCAAGTATAATTACATCGGCCCCTTTTGCAACCTCAAAACTTTTGGTAAATACCTTTGCCTCGTAATGCTCTGCAATATATGCAAGCCTTTCCTTGACCTTATCAGCGACAAGTATCTGGGCAGGGGTTATCTTTTTTGAGGCAAGAAGGCCTTTTATAAGCGCCTCGCCCATGTTGCCTGCGCCGATGAAGCCGATGGTTTTTTTAATAAGCATAGATTCTCCCCTTACCTATTTTGAAAGATAATCTTCTTTTATCAGATAAGCTTTGATATCCCCTGCAAGTTCCTCAGTCTCTTTTTTTAACTCAATAAAATCCTCTTTTGTAAACTCATAAGATGGATTATAGTCAGCCTCTTCCCTGTATTTCATCAGTTTTGCAAACAAATGGGAACCCTTTGTCTCAAAAATACCATCTTTTATAAAATGGAGACTGAATAGCCTTAAAGCCCCTTCATGGCTTCTTGCCTCCAATCCTTTTGTCAGGAGCAATGCCCTGATATGATACAGAAGAAAATAATATAATCTTGAGACAGCATCGTTAAAAAGGCCGTTGCCTGATAAAAGCGCCGCAGCATCCATTGCCGCAGTCCCCCTTTTTATCTCTTCATCAATATTGATTTTTATATTTTCCCTTGTCATAACGATATGCCTTCTCTGTCTATATCAAGGGCTATCCTTCTCTCCCTTTTTTTGAGAAGTTCAAAATTTTCTTTAGAAACTACCAAGGTTGAAAGAGGGGTAAGATATTTCAGTTCTATGTCAGCGACCATATCATATATCTGATTCTTCATCTCTCTTGTAAGTCCATTGACAATAATCGCCACGTCAATATCCGATTTGTAGTCATAATCTCCCCTTGCCTTTGATCCGTATAGTTTAAAGGCCGCCAGATTGCCGGCAAGGGTTTTTCTCAGATTATCTTTAAGTTCTGTGAGTATCTTTTTTTCTTTTGCTGTAAGATTTTCCATAGGAGTTTTTTCAACCTTTCTTCTCCCTTTCCCCGAATATAGCCGTGCCCACCCTTATTGTGGTTGCGCCTTCTTCTATGGCTATCTCAAAGTCATGCGACATGCCCATGGAGAGCTCTTTCATAACAATGCCAGGAATGTTTTCACGCCTTATCTTCTCCGCCAGCCTTCTTAATTCTGTAAAATATGGCCGCGACATTTCAGGGTTTTCAAAATACGGCGGGATGGTCATTAACCCCTTGAGCGAGAGATTTTCAAGTTTGGCTATTTCACGGGCAAGCCCCAATGCCTCATGCTCGGTAACTCCGCCTTTTGTAGCTTCCTTTGCCAGATTTACCTGAATCAGGATGTCCAGCTTTTCTTCTGCCCTTTTATTCAATTCTTTTGCAAGGCCGGCTGAATCAACCGTTTCTATCATGTCAAATAATTTAACCGCATCCTTTGCCTTATTCTTTTGCAGATGGCCTATAAAATGCCAGCTTATATCCTTGCCTTTCCGTATATTATCAATCTTTTTCTTTGCCTCCTGAATGTAGTTTTCGCCCAGGGTATGGATCCCCGCCTTTACCGCTTCCTGTAGCCTTTTTACATCAACAGACTTGGCAGCCGCTAAAATGGTTATCTCTCTCGTATCCCTGCCAGCGCGTTTGGCGGCCTTTTCAATCCGTTCTCTGACGAATGCTATGTTTTTAGGAATGATTGACGGCATTTACACACCTCAAAAAGAAGTATTTACGGTTTCTTTCAATGCATCTTTTAACTCTTCCATGGGCAGGCCGACCACATTTGTGTATGAGCCCTCTATGTTTTCAATCATAAAACTGCCGATGCCTTGCACAGCGTATGCCCCGGCCTTGTCAAGAGATTCGCCGGTTTTGAGATAATCTTCAATTTCTTTATCCGTGAGGTTTTTTATCTTTACACTGCTTTCCACAGCCTTTTTAACAATTTCACCTGTAGAGGCGCTTAAAAGACAGAAGGCTGTTACAACCTTGTGGCATCTGCCGCTTAATAGATTAAGCATCTCCCTTGCCTCATTTATATCTGACGGTTTGCCAAGTATGCGGTTGTCAATAAATACTATGGTGTCCGCCCCGATTATCCAGCCGCTTTTTACCTTTTTTGCGGCTGCCTTTGCCTTCTCCTCTGCAAGCCGGAGCGTGTGTTCCAGCGGCGATTCGCCTTGCCTTATATCTTCATTGATATCAGCTGGATATATATCAAATTTCAAACCAATCTCTTCAAGCAGCGCCTTTCTCCTCGGAGAGGATGAGGCGAGTGTAATGTTGGGTTTATAGCACATTTTAGGCCGGCTATCAAAGAGAAATATCGGGCTGGATAAACTTTTCAGCATGCACCCCAAAGAAGTGCAGCCAGCCCATTTCCCACACCGCTCCAAGGAATAGAAGGGTTGCGGCCAGAACGAATAACAGCTTCATATCTGCCATGGCAATCTTCAATGCTTCAAGCCGCGTCTCTTTGCCTTTCCATGCGGGATTCAGGATTGAAAGGCCGATGTTCATGCCTGCGGCGGATGAAAACACATAACCGCCGAATTCCAAAATAAATGTGCCGTAAAATACCGCCAGATGCAAATCTGTAGGCATTGTTCCGTAAAAGAGCACGCCGACAGCCCATGCCCTGAATACCGTAATGAGATAAGGGAGAAAGAAAATAATGCCGGGCATTGTGGTTGATAAGAATGCGCCGAAGATGAGATTGAAGAAAAAAGTATATGCTATTTTTAACGGCAGATATGGCGCTAATGGGCCTGTGAGAGGTTTTAAATAACCCATCTCAGGCAGCTGTTTCAAGACCTCTTTTTTAAATTCCACAACGCCGGGAACGGCTTGCGCTATCATCCATTGGCCGAAAAACAGAAAGACAATGTTTGTGATGACAAGAAAGGCGATGAGGGATTTAAGCTCCTTTGTCTTTTGCCATGCGTTAAGGTAAGTCTCTTTTATGTTTTTCATTTCTTCCCCTTGGGATGTATGTTTTAACACCAATTTTATGAAAACCGCAAGGCTTATTCTTAAAACTTAAAACACTGTTATTGAAACAACCCC
>JACRNK010000157.1 GCA_016234985.1 Deltaproteobacteria bacterium | reverse complement strand
TTCCTTATCCGCTTCAATTTCCAATGCCTCAACATCAACCGCAACCTTTAATTCTATCTGTTTTTCTTCTATTTTCGGCAGCGCTATTTCAGCGGCAGTATATATCAACTCTTTGATATTAACTCTCTGAATATTAAGATTTCTCTCAGCCCTTATTCTGGAGAGGTCAAGCAGGTCTTTGGTGTAATGATGGAGGAACTCTATCTTTTTCTGAATCCTTTGCAAAATCTCTTTTATCTTTTCATCAAGCAGCCCGGCAAACCCGCCCAGCATAACCTCTAAAAGGCTCTGGATAGAGGCGAGGGGAGATTTCAAATCGTGGCTGACCATCTTTACATATTCATCCTTGAGCCTGTCCTTTTCAAGTAATTTTAAGTTTGCCTTTCTCAGTTTTTCCGACACTGATACGGTAAAGAATGTTGCAATAACGATGGTGGATATAAAGACAAAGGATATTGCCGCTACATAGGCGCTGTTTTTGTAAAGGTCTGCGCCGGGAAACCCTTGGACAGAATGATGCGGCAATGCCCCTGTGTATTCAAGCATAAAAAGCCCTATTGCGAGAATACAGATAATGCCGGCCTGAATATAACTGTCTTTTTTTGAAAGGAGCATACCGGTAAGTATGGCATGAAAGATAAAATAAAATACAAATGGGTTTTCAGCGCCGCCTGTAAAATGGATGAGGATGGTCAAACTGATTATATCGAGCATGCTCTGGAGAATTAAGAACCCTCGCTCATCGACGTCTGACGGGGTTTTGCCTTTTATTTGCTTTAAATAAACTTTAAAACATGCATTATAGCCGGCTATGAACAGGGCGAGGAGGAGGATAGTGATAACAGGCAGGGCAACCTTAAATATATTTATAGCTGCCAGAGCAGTGACGCTGATAAAAACTGTGAATGCCCATCTGACATTGATGAACCACTCAAGCCTTTGTAAGAGTTCCTCTTCCGGCAGGTTTGTTTTCTGTTTCACTTTTTCTTAAGGAGTTTTTCAACTTTTACAAGCAGGTCTTTGGGTTTTATGGGTTTTTCAACCAATTCGTCAACCGGCAGATAATCCTCATCCGTCTCTTTGCTGAATCTAAAACCGGTTTCTCTGCCTATAGAGGTAAGCATAATGATTGGTATCTTTGAAAGCTCAGGATTGTTTTTTAATTTATAGCTTACCTGAAAGCCCTGGTCCTTTGTCTTCATCATCACGTCAAGGATAACCAAGTCGGGTCTTTCCGCCTCAGCCTTTTTGTAGCCCGCATCTCCCTCATTTGCAGATATGACCTTAAAGCCCTTGCTCTCAAGCACTATCTTAATTGCCTCTACCATATCTGCGTCATCATCAATAATTAAAATTTTTGACATAAAGTCTCCGTCAGACGAATTTTACATCCATAATATGCGTTGAGCATGATATGCACGGGTCATACGCCCGGACGAGAGTTTCAATATTTCTTACTATCTCATCCTTTGGTTTATTCAAAATTGTCGGCACAAAACCTCTTAAGTCTTCTTCCATCATACGCAGATTCTGTGCAGTCGGGATAATACAGTTTGCATCCGTCACAATGCCGTCTCTATTTATAGTGTATTCGTGGAACAGGATTCCTCTCGGCGCCTCAACAATACCCACGCCGATACTTCCCCCCCTCTTTTTTTTAAAGAGGGGGCCGGGGGGAGTTAATTCCTCTCTTTTCAGTCCGTTTGACAGCAATTTATCTATTATTTTTATTGCATCTTCTGTGCAGTGAAACGACTCAACAAGCTGCGCTGCATTGTTCGTAAACGGGTTGGAGGAGAGGGGAGTGAGGCCGAGTTCCTTTGCAGCCTTTTTTGCCCTTGGGGAAAGTTGTTTAAAATTGTTGCACACCCTTGCAAGGGCGCCCACCATGTAACCCCCCTTGTTTTCCCCCCTTTGAAAAAGGGGGGAAGGGGGGATTGTTTTTGCCTGCTTCGCAGTAGAGTAAGGGACAATGCTTTCCTTTATCAGTTTTCTATAATCCTTTGGTTTTGCGCTGTATTTCAGGTTTGAAGCTATATCTCCGCTGTAGAGGGCGTATTCTCCGTTTTCCTTGAGACAAAGATATTCTCTCTCTTTGAAATATTCCGGTGTCTTGAATGTTTTAAAAAGCTCAAGAGTAGCCTCCAAATCTTCAAACGAATCTTCAAGTTTCTTCTTCAACGTTTTCAAGTCGCTGACTTTCGGCAGATGGGCAACGCCTCCCGGAAAAAGGGAAATGGGATGTATATGACGGCCTGCAACAATTTCGCATATCTCATTGGCAAGTTTTTTAAGCCGCAGTCCGCGATTTACAGCGTCAGAATGGGTCTTTGTCAAAGGCACAACGCTGCCGACCTTGAAAAAATCCGGCAAAACAAGAAAATACAAATGCAGAATATGGCTCTGAATCATCTCTCCATGAAAGGCGAGCTTTCGCAGCAAGGTTGCCTGCCTTGAAATGGTTATGCCCATTGCATCTTCAATTGCCTTGAGCGAGGCCGATGTGTGGCTCACAGCGCATATCCCGCAAATCCTTGACATGATATGCTGCGCCTCGTCATATTTCCTGCCCCTGATCATTGCCTCATAAAACCTCGGCGACTCCACAATCTCAAGCCGAAGTTCTTTGATAATGCCTTTCTTAATATCAATTACCACATTCCCGTGGCCTTCTACGCGGGTGATGTGGTGGATATTTATTTTAATGTCTTTGTGCATATCGTTTTTTTATGAAGTGCAAAGCATGGTGGAGGCAGAAATTATTTCAAAAGTTCTTTAAATCTCTCTACCGTCAAATCAGCATCTCTAATAATACTTGTCAAAACTTTAGGGTGTAGAATCTTTCCTGAATGATAAGGAACTGTTGCCCTCTTGCCTTCTTTGTTTTTATATATCTTGTGGCTTCCACTCTGTCGCGAAAATGAGAAACCTGCCCGTTCTAATGCCTTGATTGCCTCAGAAGCAGTTACTCTCGGTAATTTGTCACTCATACCGCTACTTCCATCATGGTGAGACTTACCGATTCTGGCTGAGGTATTTCTTCGCCACTTTCAAGCCTATCTTCTATGTGAAGGTGTATAGCGTCCTTGATATTCGCCAGAACCTCTTCATAAGTATCACCCTGTGTGTAGCACCCCTGAAGTTCAGGACAAAGAGCAAAATAGCCGTTAATGTCCTTTTCAACTACCACCGAAAACTTATATGCACTCATTTTTAGACCTCCTTTCTATATGTTTTATAATAGCAACTCGCTAAACAGATAAAAATAGTTATCTGTCGTTGCAGGCACAATTCTTTTTAAAATGAATTCTGAAGGTTTGCCCCTCTTTGCTTCTCTAATTTACCGAACCTTTGAAACGAACCTTTTGTCATCGCATAGAGCGCATACGTAATGATAGGGCCGAATGCTGCAAAAATTATAGATACTCCTTGAAACAGAAAAGGGAAGCGTTCTCTATTAAGACCAATTATAGCAAGCAATAGAATGCTGCCAAAGAAAGTCGCCACCAAGATTCGGACAAAAGATGGTACAAACAGGACAGCAAAGCGTTCAAAGAACAATTTGCCGTCAATACCTTCGTTTTCTTGAAAACAGCTCTTGATACCTCTATACGTTATATAGGCAGTCAAGGCACTGAAAATAAGCATAATAAGTCTGGTGAAAACGGGAGGCTTATCTCCGTAAGTTGGACTTATGAGATAGAAAGGCCAACTAAGCGATGAAAATATGGCAGGAAGGATTAAATACTTCACTTTGGTCCAAGACGATAACTCGCCGCGTGCCAGTGCCTCCTCAAGTTTTTGTGATGACCATAGGATCATTAGTCTTGGTTCCTAACAGTTCATTAAGAGTAAGAAAAAAATGACAGATTTGTTTCCCATTCTCCTTATCTCTTTTTCACTTATTCTCCTTATGCCTCTCCCATCCCCCATACAAATCAAAACTCCTCAATACTCCGTCAACGGTCAAACCGTATCGCTTCAAGGTCTCTTCGTGCGCCTCAATATTTGGATTATCTACAAGTCCTCTGCAACCCCAGCATACACAGCCGTAGGTAACGCATATTGCGGAGCAGCCTGCCCGCGTAACAGGGCCGACGCAGGTCATGCCTTTTTCAAATACGCAGACATTTCCGGCCATCTTGCAGTCAACGCATACAGGGTAATTGGGAATATCCGGTTTTTTGCCGAGAAGCAGGGACTTGAGCGCATGCAGGAATTCTGACTTTGTTATGGGGCAGCCGTGGATGTAATAATCAACATGAATTACAGCGTCAATCGGTCTTGCGGGTATTGTGTCAAGGTGCTTGTATTTTTTTGCCTTATCGCCATAGACAACCTTTTGCGCCTCTTGCATGGGGAATCTGTTCTTAAGACAGTTGAGCCCGCCTGTTGATGAGCATGCGCCGAGCGCAACAACAACCTTTGCCTTTTCCCTTATCTTTTTAACCTCTTCTATTTCTTGCGTCCTGCTTACGCTTCCTTCTATGAATGCGATTTCATAGTCATCTCTTTTTTCATCAATGGCCTCTCTGAAGTTCACAATGTCAACAAGGCTTAATATATCAGGAAGTTCATCCTCGCACGAAAGCGCCTGAAGCTGGCACCCTTCGCAGCAGGTGAAAGAAAAGAAGGCGACCTTTGGTTTTGCTCTTGTTTTCATCGCATTAGGTTGCATTAAGTTATAACGGCAAATGCCACGGCAACATCTTTTGCATACGAGAGAGTTAAGAGGATGCGCCTGTCTTTCGCAAGAGCGCCGGCCTTTGAATGCAGGCTCACCCGTGGTTTGCCGGAAGGTTCATTTGTAATTTCAATATCCCGCCAGCCGACCCCTTTATCCCAACCCGTGCCTATTGCCTTCATAACAGCCTCTTTTGCGGCAAATCTGCCTGCAAGGTGTTTGTAGGGGCGTCTCTTTGCGAAGATGTATTTCTTTTCCGCATCTGTAAGCAGCCTGTCAAGAAAGGCGCCATCATTGACGGATTTCATCAATCTTGGGACAGATACAATATCTATGCCTGTGGAATAGGTCACTCTACAACCTTAATCTCCAGCCTCGGCCTCATTCCAACCAGATGCCTCCAGCCGCAATATTTTACGCACGGGAAAGAGAATGTGCCTGTTTTATCGGCTGTAAACTCCAAAGTAACAGAATCCTTTTCAGGAATTTTAACCTCTTTCAAGCCAAACTCGTCAAGTTCAACGCTGTGGTCAACATCAAGGGATGTGAACTTGATGCTGACCTTTTGCCCTTTTTTAATTGTGATAGACGATGGCTCCCACCTGTCCTTGTAAGCCTTGACCTCAAACGAGACATCCTGAGAAACAGCAATGCCGGGAAGCAAAAGCGATGCGGCAAACATCATTATACATAGTATTCTTACCATTTTAGACCTCCTTTTTTCTGTCAGCTTATCCCTCCCCCTTGACGGGGGAGGCCGGGTGGGGGTGATTGGCTGAAAGTTTTCACCCTCCCCTTAATCCCCTCCCGTCAAGGGAGGGGGAATTTTTATCTATATCTATTTTTAGCACATTTTTTCAAAAAAGCAAGGGCTTACAAATTTGTATATATGGTGAAATAAACCTTTGTCTCTCCGCCCTCGGTCAGGCCGCGGGCAATTCCGAGCGCAGGCGTAATCTCAAGCCAGTAGCCTATTGTCATGTCAAGCCTGGCCTCCATGCCTGCGCCGACCTTTAATCTGTTATAAGCAGGTCCTCTGCCGTCGCCCCACACCTCTCCTGCATCTGCAAAAAAGGCCGCGTGCACCCTGTCCCAGAATATCGGTTTTGTGTTTATGCCGTGAAGGATGTATGTGATGGGAGTGCGGTATTCAAGTGTTCCTGTGGCAATATACTGGCCTGTTGCAAATCTGGACGGATAGCCGCGCAGCGGAAATTCGGATTGCAAATAATCGCCGCCAAGTTGAAACGCCTGTTGATTTATCCTGCCGCCTTCTGACACAGCGCCTTTAAGGTTAAGGTAAAGGGCATTGTGCCTCAGCGGGCCTGAGAAGGGCATCAGGAAATATTGTGAATATGACGCAAGATACTCTCTTGAATTTAAATCGCTTCCGATATTATCCTCATAATGCCTGTATAACAGGTTTATTTTTCGTCCCTCTTCATGGCTTACTGAATAAGGATATTTAAGGCTGCTGTTAAATTTAATGCCTGCGAATACATTGTTTCGCCTGCCTTGGAATACATCTATGTCATTGAATTTATTATGTGTAAGGTCGCTTAATGCCTCCTGCTTTTGCAAATGATAGCCGATAGTAAAACTGTATCCCGACTCCAGATAATTTATCGGAATTGACATGCTGAAGATAAGCCCCTTGTTTAATTCATAATAGTCTCCCTTTTGAAGAAAGTCCGAATAGAGGACAGGCCTTTCATATGTCCTGAGCATGAAGGTAGGGTAGATGTAATCATTTAAATAAGCCGCATCATAATATATCCTGCTGCTGTCGGCGCCATAGCCGGCTTCAAGATAGTAGGTGTTATAACCGAGAACGTCCTGGCCTGCTGTAAATGCGCCCAATACAGGACCGTCCTTATCGCCGGATAAAGTCGGAAGCCAGAAGCGGGGAGGGAGGGTGTCGGCTGCCGAATAAGGTTTGGGTGTTAAAGGGCTTTCGGCCTGAGTTTTGATTTCCGACCCCTGCTTAAAGCCTGCAGGGGCAGGCTCTTTACCTTTGTCTGCTGTTTCATTCCAATACGGTTTTATTGTAGGGCTTGGCATTTTTATCCACTTTTCAGGATTATATTCCATGCTTGCAATTTTAAAGCCCCTGGAATCATAACTGGAAAAAACAATGGTTTTTCCGTCAACAGAGACATCGGGCTGAAACGCTCCGCCTGGGACATGCGCAACCTGAGACCGTCTTCCCTCTTCCATTGAATACGCAAAAAGATTATAGACATTTGTTTTGTCGGATGTATAGATGATATATCTGCCGTCCCTTGACCATGCCGGGTATCCGTTGCTTCCAACCTCTTCAAAAAGCTGTTTGTGCATCTTTTCTTTTATATTGTAAAGATACAGGCTGCTCTTTCCGTCATTGCTTGTTACAGAATAGGCAATGAAATTTCCGTCAGGAGACCATCTTGGATTTGAAACCCGCATAAGTTTATAGTCGGTGACAACATCCAGTTTGCAATCATAACGCCTTTTAAATATAGAGCCCTCTGCCTTGAGGTCAAGGATTGCAAGGTTTTGACTTCCCCTGTTATTTATGACAAGCGCAAACCTCTTGCCATCCGGCGACACATCAGGCTCTTTTATACGGAGACCGTCGGTCAATCTCTCAAGTTTTTGTTTTTTGAGATTGTATGAATATAAATCCTGATAAACATTATACCCATTATTTACCTCTGCCTGACTGAAATATATAGACTCGCTGTCAGGAGACCACGATATGCTGTGGTCTGAATATCGCCTCCGCAGAGTATCTTTTATCTCTGTGCCGTCTTGATTGGCAATTATTATCGCCTCGTGGCCGTGCGGGTCTCGTTTATTAAAGGCAATCATGCCGCCGTCCGGCGAATATCTTGG
>JACRNK010000140.1 GCA_016234985.1 Deltaproteobacteria bacterium | reverse complement strand
TGTTACCGGCCCTGCTATGGCAACCCACATCATGCCTTTTAACGGGTCTCTGAAGTTTAAAGGGTTTACAGGAACCGGCTTTGCCCACCCTATCATCCGCGTCAGGAAAAACACAATTGTTCCGACAGGGTCAAGATGCTTGAGTGGGTTTAAGGTAAGCCTTCCCAAAAGCCGCGCCGTGGGGTCTCCGAGCCTGTCCGCCACCCACCCGTGCGCAACCTCATGAAATGTAACGGCTAAAAGAACCGGAACCGCAAGTATTGCTATATCCTGAATTATTGACGCTATGGATTCCATAAAAATACCGTCCCTCGTGTCCGTTGTCCGTGACCGTAAAAATTACGGACACAGAACACGGTCACGGCTCACGGTCTTTTAAAAGGTTATCAGAAACCTTTGCTTTGCGTCAACGAAAATATAAAAAGGGCATTATTCCCATTGACATTTTATACAAATTGGTATAAAAATAAAGCCATGAGATGGATAGTCATATTTTTTATGTTAGCCATTATTCCTCTCCTGCAAACCGACACCTTTGCCGGAATATCAAGCGGTTCAGTTACCGTGAGCGTTACGGTGGTTGACGAATGCACTGTTACCGGCACATCAACAGGGACATTGAGTGTTCAGTGCGGACAGACAACGGTGCAGGCCGCAAGCACAACCGAAGGCGTTTTTTCCTATACGCCTGCAACTCAAAGCGGAACTACCACTCAGACGCAAACCGTGACCAGCGAAGTTACCATGGACACTTCAAATCTCTCCGTAACAGACAAGTATGACACTGTTACCACGCAATATACCCCTCAGATTCTGAAAGAAGAAGAGGTTCACCGGGGACGTTGCGCCAAAGGCTCATCGGGCAAAACAGTGGGGGTAACTGTCGCATGGTAAAAAAGATACTCTTTGCATCTCTCTTTCTGTTTGTCATTTCATCCGGTTATGCCTCTGCCATCGTCACCTGCAGCATTACAGCGGTTGGCGGCGTAACCTTTGGGAATTATGCGTCCGGCCAGTCAAATCCAGAATACGGCGCCGGTTCGGTTACGGTGAACTGCACGTTTACCACTCCGGATACCAGCGCTCCCTATTCCATAGAAATGGACAGCAGCGTAACCCCTGGAACCTATAAATTATTAAACGGCGGTTCTTTTATCAATTATGGTTTGTATAAAGATACGGGCTACTCTCTTATATGGGGCACCCTCCTTAGTGGTAATGCTATGACAGGTCTGAGCGGAACCGGCATAAATCAAACCTATACTGTTTACGGCAAAATCCCCGCACTACAAACCTTCTCTGTTTTCGGCGCTTATACCGACAATGTTACTGTTACGATAACTTTCTGATGAGGTTACTATGTCCGAGCCGTTAAGATACCTGAACAATGCAAAAGAGACCCTGAGCAAATCCAAGATAGAGGATAATATTTATCTTGACGACAAGTATGTCAAGTCGGCATGCGGGGTGGCTTATCTTGGCGTATTAAAAGCCATTGACGAATATCTGCAAAAAAGAGGGCTCTTAAAAAAGGAATTGCCCCGGTCAGTTGACGCATACAGAGGGGCATTAAAAAAATATGTGTCTGCGCATAACGGAAAACTGCTAAGGCAGTTTGACGCGCTTTATCACGAACTGCATATCGCAGGATATTACAGGGGCGACCTTTTGCACACGGATATGGTAAAGACGGCTATCAGGCAGGCAAAGGAGTTTATAGATAAAGTCCGGCGCAGTCATAATTAAACTGCGGATTACGGAATTGCAAAGAGGCTATATATGAAAAGAGAGGCTTTAAGGTATTTAGAAAATGCAAAGGAGATATTGGGCAAGTCCCCGATTGAAGATAATGTTTACCTGGATGAAAAGTATGTAAAATCAGCATGCGGCGTCGCATACCTTGGCGTTTTAAAAGCCATTGATGAATATCTTTTAAACAAAGGGCTTGCAAAGAAGGATCTGCCCAAAAAGGCAGAGGAGTATGAAAAGGCTTTACAGAGGTATGCAGGAATACACAACGGCACAATTCAAAGGTTGTTTGACAGAGTTTACAGAGAACTACATATAGCTGGATATTACAGAGGGCTGCTGTCAGGCACAGATACAGTCAAAGATGCCATAAAAGCGGCGAAGGATTTTATCGGCAAGCTGCTAACAACCCCCTGTCCCCCTTTGTTAAGGGGGAATAAAAGGGGGTTGTTCCCTTTATTAAGGGGGATAAAAAAGTTTGAAGTTGTGAAAAATTACCTTTACGCATATTAAGAGGTGTGCTAAAAAATGTTCCAGAATACAGGACATATAGTGAACGACATAAGAAAATGGTTATGCAGCCGCCGGCCTTTAGGTCGGCAAATAATAGCGGACATAAATGTCCGCAGCTACACTGCTATTACAATATCTACTTATTTATGTCTTTCACTATAGCATATTCAATTCAATCAAAAGGAGGGGGTGAGAAAGAAGAAAAAAGAAGATGGTTCGACATGCTCACCATGACATTGTCACCCTGAGCCTGTCGAAGGGTGCTTCAAAATCTTTTTTACGAAGCTGGAGCTTCAACAGCACTTGCGTTCCCAAGCAGAGCTTGGGAACGAGCATGAAAAAAACCAAAAAGGAGGAAACAACAAATGAAAAGATTACTCGCAATTCTGTTCGCAGCAGCAAGTTTGGCATTTTCAGCAGGGGTGGCGTCAGCGGCAACAAGCAGCGCCGGCCTTATGGTGCAGGTAACAGCAGTGGCTGCATGCGATATGACCACTAATCCCGTAAACTTCCCAACGTATGCGTCATATCAGGCCGGTGACAATACCGCACAAGGCGGTATTAATGTAGCCTGCCCCAACGGCGTATATTATTCTTTGAGTATGGATGGTGGATACAATTTCTCAACCAATCCACGGATGAGTAATGGTTTATCTAGTTATCTCAATTATGGTCTTTACAGCGATGCGGGTTATTACACTCCCATGACCTCTACATATTTCGCCAATAATATAGCAGGAACCGGTTCTAACCAAAACTACCCTGTTTACGGAAAGCTTTTTGCCGGCCAGTATGCCGACACAACATATCCGAACTACTGGGATTATGTTACGGTAACGATAACGTGATACCGTCTGAAAACCCTGGTTTTTAAAAAGCATTATACTTTCAAAGAGCAAAAAACTTATTTTTGCAACTTATTGTGCTGCTTTTTTTATTCAATTCTTGTTTCATTTCCCTCTTTTATCCTTTTTCCCCTCCATCATGCCGGTGCCAGTGCCAATTTCGGTTTCATTCTTTCAAGCATTATCTTTATCCATCTCTTGATGTTCACTGCTGCGGCTGTAAAGTAACATTGAAGATTCAATTTACCCTCTGTATCTTGCCCTCCTTAATCCATGGTATCTCACAAGTTCAGAGAGTTTTCCTTCTATAGGCGGCCTCAGTTTCATATCTCGTTTAAACTGCTCTGTGTTATTGTATCTCTCCGCTTCTCTTAATTCAGTGTTTACTGCGCTTATCCCTACTGTCCTTCTCCCGTCTTTGTCATTGGTGCATTTTCTCTGAACAGGACACCGGTTGCAGCTACTCATGGGAAAGTGAAATGCCTTTATCTCTTTTTCTCTGTCGTAGTAACTCTCTTTTGTTGTTACTCCCTGTGGGCAGGTTAGCGTCTGGTTCTTCTCATTATAGTGAAACATGCTCTTTGGATAGATGCCCTTTGACCTGTTGTTTACTATCCTTAAAGGCGCTACTACTTCCGTGCCATTTTCCTTGAGTTCTTTTCGGTATTTCCCGTCACTGTATGCGGTGTCCCCAATTAGTTTTGCCGGCGTCAGTCCTTGTTCTTTTTGTTCTGTTACCGCTTCTACCATTGTCTGTCCGTCAGGACGGTTGCCCTGCATGGCTTTGATATTGGTAATGAATCGGTTCTCTACTGTTTCCGTTATGTTTGCCTTGTATCCCATGAATCTTTTTGTTCGTGATTTTGCCCCGTATCTCGCATCAGGGTCTACGGGCGATACAAGGATGTCTTTGGGTTTTTCGTTATAATCCTTTTCTTCTGGCACACGGTCGCCCGTTTCCTCTATGTTTTCTCT
>JACRNK010000139.1 GCA_016234985.1 Deltaproteobacteria bacterium | reverse complement strand
TATGAATAAAGAACTGAAAATCCTGCTCCTTGAAGATGTCCAAACAGACGCTGATTTAAACGAGCATGAACTTCGCAAGGCAGGAATCAAATTTTCATCAAAGCGGGTTGATACAAGGGATGATTTCACAAAAGGGCTTGAGGAATTTGCCCCGGATTTAATCCTTGCAGATTACAAACTCCCTGCCTTTGACGGACTTTCCGCGCTGGAGATAGCAAAAGAAAAATCTCCAGATGCGCCGTTTATATTTGTTACAGGCGCGATGGGCGAGGAATTGGCTGTTGAGTCATTGAAGAAAGGCGCAACAGATTATGTGCTGAAAGACCGTCTTTATCGGCTTGCGCCGGTTGTTAACAGGGCAATGGAAGAGGCTGACAAGGCGATAAAGCGCAAACAGGCAGAGAATGCCTTAATGGAGAGCGAGGAAAGATACAGGGTCTTAACCGAGACTGCAAATGATGCAATAATTTGCATAAACGAGAAGGATGCACTCTATCTGTGGAACAAAAAGGCAGAGGAGATTTTTGGATACACCGCTGCTGAGGCGATTGGAAAAGAACTCCATAAACTGATTGTCCCTGAAAATTTACGGGAAAAGTCATGGGAAGGGCTTAAAGGATTTTTTAAAACAGGCGAGGGTAATATTATTAACAAAACCGTTGAACTCGCTGGCATTAAAAAGGATGGAACAGAATTCCCTCTTGAACTCTCCGTATCTGCAATGAATGTAAAGGGAGAGTGGCATGCAACAGGGATAATAAGGGATATAACGGAGCGCAAAAAGCTTGAGAATGAACTAAAGGATAAACTTGATATAGTTGAGAGGATGAACAAACTTATGGTTGGCAGGGAACTTGAACTGGGCAAAAGAAGGCAAATAATAGAAAAACTTGACGCAAGGATTTCTGAACTTGAAAAAGAAAAACAAGGATTTAAGGCAAGGATTAAGGAACTGGAGGGTTAACCTTACCCCTAATATTCTTGAGGGTTCCAATCCATCCTGCCACGGTTATTTCATGCCGGGCAGTTTTAGGAAATCCTTAGCACTTATGATTTGTATCCCTTTGTAATGTTTCAAGCTCAATAGGTGTTCATCACCAGAAACTATGTAATCGGCCTCTCCCTCAATGGCGCATTCTATAAATTTATTGTCTGCCGGGTCTTTTCTGATCTTTGAGATTGAATAAGAATCCTCGGTTAAGACAGTCCCTTCATAAAGGAATGAGGCTATATCGTCGACAATATCCTCATTAAGTCCGTATTTGCTGTAAATATAATTTCTGTGCAACACATCAAGTATTTCACGGTTTATGGAGATTGAGGAAACTGCCTTGAACGTCCCTTTTCTGGCCAGTTCAAGCAACTTCCTCGGAGACCCTTTAGGAGAGATAATCCCACTGATGAAGATATTGGTATCTATGACCGCCCTAATTGTGTGCACGGCTGCGGACCTCGGCAATTGCCTTTCTTACGTCCTCCTCAATCTCAGCCTCGGAAAACCTCGTATTCTTTTTACCAAGAGTCTGTAAAGCCCTTCCGAACCTCTCTTCCCATGTTGAAACCTTCTCTCTTTCAAGTTTCTTCCTAATAACCAGCTTTTCATCAGGTGTAAGATGCTCAAGGGCATTAAGAAACTTCTGAAAGGGAACCTCCAATCTGATTGCCTTGTATGTCATGTGAACCTCCGATCTTTTTATTCTTTGTTTACCTATTATATAATAACCAGCTCTGTTGTTTGTATATTCATTTCTTCAACACCTCCATTAACCATATTCTAAGGTTTTTATTTTAGCATACTCCCATATCCTTGTGAAATATAAATTCTTTTATCTCCTTATCCTTTCCAAAATTCCTTTCTTTCCCAAAAGCGCAAAAACCTTTTCCAGTTCAAGCCCCTTGAGCCTTCCTGTAAGCGCAGCCCTTACCGGCATAAACAGCCGCTTGCCGTTTTCTCCGGTTTTATGTTTAACCAGCGCCATAATCTCTTTATAAGCATCGGCATTTAAATGGTCAACTTTTTCTATCTCCTCTGACAGGCTTTTTAATACCCCTGCGGCATGCGGCTCGCTCAATATCTTTTTTGCATCGGCTGCCAGTGCCGCTATTTCAGAGGTTACATTCTTATATATTGCTTTACCCGACTTTTCCAACCTACGATAATCAAGTAATGTCCGCCACCATGGATGACGGTGCTTGAGGTAATATTCCTTAAATATTGGGCCAGACCTTTCAAGGGCTTTGTCATATTTATCAAGGGAACATTGGACTTTGTTGTTGCCTAAAAACCTGATTAATTTGCCTATCAAGTTGGGAATATCTTTATCTAATATGTCGTAGTCTTTTTTTATCACTTCTTAATCCTGCGTTTGAAGAAAATAGGCCGTTTATTTTTGCCATTGGACTGCCGGCTAAAAGTCAAGATTTAAAACCCAATAACAATCAATTCCCGGCAGCAGAAGAATAGTCTGATTATGAAACAATCCAGCACCCTGGGTCGGTTTTAAACGGATCTCTGGTCATTGCGTAAGAAAGGCACCTCAACCCGCCCCTGCAAGCCTTTCCGTAAAAGCAAGCCCGGCAAGCCTCACTGATATGGTCTTTGTTGCGAAGGGATTGAAATAAGTCGCAGTTATATAATTCAATGAGCGGTCTTTCCATAAGATTTCCGGCATGGATGGGCATCCCCTCTTAAGACAAGAGGGGACTGAGGGGAGTTATGAAAGAGGCGAGTGGGGCGTAAAGGGCGGTAAAGCAATACAGGGAGCGGGTTATAAATAAATCTGTCCCCATTATTATTCTCATTATTCTTCTCTCCTGTCGCAGAAACCGAATTTTCCATAAATAGTTCAATTGTCCCCGTTCTTTATTTACTGACGGACTTTAAAAGCACTACCTCTCCTTGCATGAGTATAAATAGAATATTACCCTTTGAACCCGATACTTGCGTATCAATTTTTTGGGCAAGAATAGCGTTTCCACCAAGCTTTTTAACAAGTTCCTGAAATTCCTTCGTTGCTTTATCAATTGTTTCAAGAATATCATTCCTGTTTATAAAAGTAAAAGCAGCATGTTCTTGAACAACCATAAAGTTTCCAAAACTTTTTTCTAAAACCTGGCCAGGTGGAGGGGTTTGCAATGATGAAGTGAATATTTTGTCCTCGGCCAAAGCAGCTATTGAATATGACATTAAAGCAACTGCCATTAAACCTATTATTAAAACTTTTTTTGAAAACATTTTTGTCCTCCATGATAAATTTTTCATACTTCTTATCCTCCCTTTTTTTAGTTTTTTGACCTTATTTTTCTTTGCCTTTAAAACTTAGAAAATCAATAATTATGAAACAGCTTCGCCTCCTTTCGGGTTATTTCCCTTTTGCTACTTTACTTAAATGTTTTTTCAATTAACTCCGAAATCAAAAAACCTTACGCCAAAATCAGCGGCGCCTGAAGAAAAAACTACAAAGGCATACTCGCCAGGCGCTAAGGGCGCATCGGTTGAAATAGTATATGTGCCGTCAGGATTCTTTTTTACATCATACTTAACTTTATATTCTTCTTTTATATCGCCTGCAAAGCCAGAAAACGCACTGCCGCCGCCTGCAATGTATCGTGTTTTTTCATCTTCTATTTTCAATTTAAACAAACTTCCGCCTGCGGCTTGTGTTGCGCGAGGGTCTATTCTTATTTTTGATATAAAAGTAAGATTCTCTTGAGATGGTATTCTAATGTTTGCTTTTGAACCATCAACCATATACAATGATTCGCCTCCAAAACCCATTGTCAGTATCATCTTTCCCTTGCTTAATTCTTTGCGGCCGCTATGTTCCTCAATCTCTACAAGTTTTCCGTTCTGCATAATGAAGAAATCGCCTGCTTGGGGCAATTGCGATGAACCCGATAATGTCTGGGTTTGTCTTCCCTGTGGGTTGCCGGATGGAGATTGTTGTATTGCTGTCTGTGTCTGCTGCGTTACCGGGGATACCGTTGCTCCCCCACCCATCATTACCTCAACAATCTTATCGCTCACACCTGCTGTTTTTAGGTTTATAAGGCCATCTGTGGAAAGGTCAAAATTGGTTTTTGAACTGCTAATCTTGTTTATTATCAGCGATTCTCCCAATTTTGCCTTCACCATCTTTATAACGGACGCATTTGTTATTATCTCTTCCTGTGCCCCAGCGCTTTTCTTTGCGGTTTCCGCAGATGATAAAGCGGACAAGACAAGTGACAAACATAAGAATAGACAGATAATAGACAGCTTGCGTCTGATTTTTCTTTTACGCCGTCCTTTCTCAGCGGCGGCTGCCGACCAACTAATATCTTGTTCCATTTTCTTTCCTCCTTTTTGGCCCAATGGCCGGTTATACACAATGCCCTGTTATGCTGTTTATAATTGCGGTGGCCTTCAGCAGGCTTCCCTATTTTAACCCCTTACCTAAATACAATCTTAGGTAGCAAATGTCAAGTAAAATCATATAAATTGCTTTAATTGCAGGGCAACCTTAGATATGTAGACTTTGCACCCTGTGGCTGTAGTATTGTTGCAGCAGGGGTGATTGATGAAGAAAACGACTAAAACTTCTTCCATCGGCTTATTGATTAAGAAAAGGCGGAGGGAGCTTAAAATATCACAGGAAAAACTCGGAGAGATGATAGGTGTTTCATATCAGCAAATACAGAAGTATGAAAACGCTGTAAACAGGGTAAGCGCTGATAAACTTCGTGATATTGCCTCTGCCCTGAATATTGATGTAAGCTATTTTTATGAAAAGCCTATATATGAGGAAGCGCATAAAGAAGCGGCAGCTTACGGTAAAATAAGAGGGATTTCTCCTGACGAGAAGGAACTTATAAAGAGTTTCAGGGCTATTGATGATATGGAATTTAGAAAAAGGTTCTTGCATTTGTTAATATGCGCTGCCAAAAGGGGATAAGCAGGTTGCAATGAATAGAATATTTCCATGACTCAAAAATGAGTAAGTTACTTTTTGTATTTTTGTCTTCTTGACTCATCTCTCCTCACCTGATTAAATGCTTGAATGCCAAACCGTTCCATAATCCATATAGACATGGATGCATTCTTTGCATCTGTAGAGTTAAAAAAGCGGCCTGAGTTGAAAGGCAAGCCTGTTATCGTGGGCGGAGACGGAGACCCGGCAAAGCGCGGCGTTGTGTCTGCCGCATCGTATGAGGCGCGGAAGTTCGGGATACGGTCTGGCATGCCATTGAGAACGGCGTATAAGAGATGTCCTCAGGCGGTCTTTCTGCCTGTGAACTTTGAGGCATACGAAAATGAATCTGAAAAGTTTATGTCAATCATCAGAGAATATACGCCGCTTGTGGAATCGTTCGGCCTTGATGAGGCATTTATGGATGTTACAGAATGCGATAAAAGCGCGCTTGATATAGCAAGAGAGATAAAAAAGAGAATAAAAGACGAGCTTGGCCTTACAGCATCGGTGGGCATAGCGCCAAATAAACTTCTGGCAAAGATGGCAAGCGACATGAATAAACCAAACGGTTTTACCGTGATAAGGGAAAAAGACATAGAGAAGATGCTTTCTCCGCTTTCCGTAAGAAAATTATGGGGTGTTGGAGAAAAGACAGAAAGCAGGCTTCATGAAATGGACATAAAGACAATCGGCGATTTGGCAAAGCTCCCTGTTCAACATCTGGAAAGCAACTTTGGAAAATCCTTTGGAAGGATGCTTTATGAATACTCTCACGGCATGGATGATAGCCATGTTGTGCCGTTTTACGAACCGAGTTCATTTTCCAGAGAGGTTACATTTCAGCAAGACACAAGGGATTTGTATCTCATAAAAGAGACCTTGTTCGAACTGGCAAAGGATGTGGTTGGTGGGATGAAACATGATAAATATAAGGCCAAAACAGTAACCTTAAAAATTCGCTACAAAGACTTTCATACCATAACAAGGGCAAAGTCGGCGGAAGAACCGACCGATTCTTTCAATGAGATATGGGCTGCGGCATTGGAGATATTTAACAAGATAGATTTTTCAAAAGAGGTGCGGCTTGTGGGGGTTAAGGTGTCGGGGGTTAGGAAGATTTAATGACTGACTGGAAATTGGCAGTCAATGGCCAAGACATATGCCCCGATACAGTATTCATAGAAAGCAAACGCCTAACCGGCAAATCCGGCGGTCACAAGTCGCAACTTCGCCGCTCCTCGCGCCGATGATGGGATCCTATTTATCTTACCTTCTTCAAGATATATCACCCAAAAATAGACATTGATTTTTAGGCATCACTCCAAGCTGGCAATATTTCATTGTCAAGGGTCTGCCCCCGAATGTTTTAATCGGGGGCGCTTTTTCCATACCCTGACATATTTACTTTGCTACCACAATTATGGCTATTGCGCTTGACATACATCGGAAAATTTGTATAAATATATAAAAATCAGTATAAACAACTCATTCTTTTAATAAAATATGAGAAGACATTTTGCAATAGTTCTGCTTTTCGGAGTGCTTGCCATGAATATGGATATGGTTTGCCAGTCATTGTGCTTGGCAGGACACGGTGATATGACTCATGCCCACGCATCTCATAAGACAACAAACCATGAGATGCCAAAAGCAGATATGTGTCCGGTCAAACATAATCATTCCCAAGAGTCTCACCATGACATGCCGCAATCATCCATAAAGTGTGACTGCTCGGCAGACCAGGCAGCATCCGTCGGTTTTGAATTTACATCTGCAAACGCTGCTTTGCATGTAACGCCTTATCTGCGCATGGTTTCAACAATCCAGCCGCAGAATATTATCTTTTTAAGCAACGAACCCGCTCCATTAGAAGGACCACCCAAGCTCATCTCCTGATTTTCTCACATCCACATCTAAAAACTAAAAAAAGGGATAGGGGCTATTGAATGGCACAGGGGCAAATACTATTCTCGTTCACAAGCTCCAGCTTGGGAACGCCGATGCCCAAAAAGCTCCAGCTTTTTTTCTATGAAGCCCCTCCCCCTGTCCCCCTCTATGAGGGGGATAAAGGGGGAGGACAATTGCGTTGCCAAGCACAGCTTGGTAACGAGAAAAAAGAGGAGGATATTTCAAATGAAGATGAAAAAGATTTTAGCTATTATAGGTTTTCTGGCAATAACAATTATTTCAACAACAGAGGCGTGCGATTACTGCATACTTTCGCAGGGCATATCTCCGCTGGAAACAGTCAAAGGCGCAGGCATAAGAATAAATGAACGGTATACAAATATGGAAAGTGTTATGCTTCTGGGAGCAGTTCCTTATAAAAAAACCAGCATGAATGGTGAGCTTATGGTCAATCCGGATGGAACCGTGGATTTGGACCCCATGACAGGGAATCAGTCCGGACTCGGAGATATTGCCGTGTTAGGCCGTTACACCTTTCTCAAGTCTCATACTATTGATACAACCACCTCTGTTGCAGGCATTGCAGGGGTAAAATTTGCGACAGGTTCAACCAACGGCAAGACAAGCGACGGCATGGAATATCTTGATTCCCACATTCAACTTGGCACAGGCTCTACGGACATTTTGCTCGGCGTTTCTTTAAATCACTCTATCCAGAGATTTTCCGTTTCTGCAAATCTTCTTGATGTGATTCCAGGCAAAGGAAAATTCGGAGACACGAACCATAAATTCGGCAATACCCTGAATTACGACCTGACTGCAAAATACAGGGTGTATCCTGACGTGTTTGCGCCGTTGGGCCCACAGATATTCCTTGCGCTCGGGGTTAACGGAGAGGTGCGGGGAAAAGAAAAAGTGGATGTTATTGATCCTGATACCGGCGACAAAACTTATAACACCGACCCTAATTCCGGCGGGCATACCGTCTACCTCTCTCCAGCCATACAGGTTGTGTTTGCGCCGCACTGGGTGTTTGAACTTTCTTATCAACACGCGGTATATCACAATCTTAACGGAACCCAGCTTGGAGAAAAATACAAGACCACAGGCGGGGTAACATATTTATTCTAGGAATTTGGGACTGTAAGATGAAGATTATAGTTGCCATTATAGCATTAACTCTTTTGTGCTGTCCGCTATCCTATGGCATTGATAAGAAATTGCTTGGCGCTGCCGGCATTCAAGAGTTAAAACAGGAAGCCCCTGATTTTACTCTTGTAAATCCTGGCGGCAAAAAGATAAGCCTTAGCGATTATAAGGGGAAGGTGGTTATCATTCACATATGGGCTACATGGTGCAAGCCGTGCAAAGAGGAGTTCCCTCTCTTGGAAAAGGTTTATCAGAGATTTAAGGATAAAGATGTGGTCTTTTTGCCTATTGCCATAGACCCGAAAGCAGGCAGGCCGGAGATAGATGCATTTGCAAAAAAGCTCGGCGCAAGCTTTTCAGTATATCTGGCAAAGGAAGGGGATATAACCGACAGATACTGGACATGGGGCGTGCCGGTAACATATTTCATTGATAAAAAAGGGTGGATAGCAGGCAGGGCAATCGGACCGAGGGATTGGGCATCGGATAGCGCCAATAATCTTATCAATGCCTTATTGGAAGAAAAATAAATGAAAAGATTTTTTGCAATAGTTCTGCTTTTCGCCGTGCTTGCCATGAATATGGATATGATTTGCCAATCATTGTGCTTGGCAGGACACGGCGATATGGCTGGCGCCCACGTATCTCATAAAACGGCAAAACATGAGACGGCGCAGGGCGAGATGTGTCCGCTTGAACATAATGCTGACCATAACACCTCTCATCGCGCAATGCCTCAATCATCCATAAAGTGCGATTGCTCGGCAGACCAGGCAGCATCCGTCGGTTTTGAATTTACCTCTGCAGGCGCAACTTTGGATGTAACGGCTTATATGGGCATAGTTTCAAGAATCCATTCGCAAGGCATTATATTTTTAAGTAAAGAAACCTCTCCATTAGAAGGACCACCCAAGCTCATCTCCTGATTTTTTCACATCCACATCTACAACCTAAAAGAGAACTAGCAAAAATCGTTGGGTTGATAAAACCAAATCAACCTACGACTACTTGTCATCCCCGAAAGATTTTATCGGGGATATGGTTTAAACACCAGATTCCCGCTTAAACCATGCGGGAATGACAAATTTTGTAAGTGCTATCCTCTATTTTTCCGGGAGGTCTTTCATGTTTTACAAGCTAATCATAGAGTGCGGCCACATGGGCGCAGGCAATGGATATGAAAAAGTCTGGTTCATCAAGGGCAGCAATCCATTGGCAATTCTTCAGAAGGCAAGGGCAATGCCTGGCGTAAAGAGAAAAGAGACATCCCTTGCCATCAAGCTGATTAAAGAGATAAGCAGGGAAGAATACATAAACGGCATAAATAGCAAGAGGGCAGCAGTCAAGATATTGCTGAATGGCTGACGCAATGCCTGACAGGGCGGACATCTTGCAATGTCCGCCCTGGGTTTTAAAAACTAAAAAACGAGGAGGTAAAGACAATGAAAAGGACAATATTTTCCGTAATGCTTGTATCGCTGTTTTTCGCTGCATCTGCATTTAATGCAGGCACGGTTTATGCCGAGGACCATAGTGAACATGCCCAGAGCGCAAAAGAACATGCCGGCGAAGGGGTAAAACATGCAAAGGAAGGGATAGAGCATGTGAAGGAGGCTATAAAGCACCTTGAGGAGTCTATTGCAGCAGGCGGCGACTCCCATGCAAAAGAGGCCATTGAACACGCAAAAGAGGCAATCAAGCACGCAGAGGAAGCTATAGCTCATGCGGAAAAGACTTCTGAAAAGACAGCGCCAAAGAAAAAGTAAATCTACTTGTTGACCGGGCGGACATTGCAAAATGTCCGCCGCTGGTTTTCTAAAATAATAAATAAAGGAGACTTCAATGAAAAGGTTGATATATGCGCTTCTGTTTCTTGTTTCATTTCCATTTGCAGCTTTTAGCGAAGATAGGGAAACCACAAAATTAGAGGATGTTGTTGTTACAGGCACGCGTGAGGCGGAGTCGGCAAAAGAGGTTCCGCAGACAATCGGCGTTGTAAAGGGTAAAGAGATTAAGGACATAAAACCATCCCACCCAAAAGAAGCAGTGAATAGAGTGCCGGGCGCATGGATAACCTCAACCGCAGGCGAAGGGCATATAACCGCCATTCGTCAGCCTCTTACAACAAACCCTGTTTATCTGTACCTTGAAGACGGCATACCGGTGAGGTCAACAGGTTTTTTTAATCACAATGCGCTTTATGAGGTAAATCTGCCGGGCGCAGACAGAATAGAGGTAATGAAAGGACCGGGAACTGCGTTATATGGAAGCGACGCAATAGGCGGAACAATAAATGTTATGACAAGACCTTCGTCTCTAACACCGGAGATAGAGATAAACCCTGAAGTTGGCCAATACGGCTGGTATCGGCTGCTGCTAAGCGGCAGCAACACATGGGGGAGCCATGGCTTCCGCCTTGACTTGAACAATACGCATTCAGACGGCTGGAGGGAAGAAACAGAATATGACCGTCAGTCTGCAACTGTTCGCCATGATTACATGTTAGATGCAACCTTAAGCGCAAAGACCGTTATTGCATATTCGCACATTGACGCGGAAGAAGCGGCATCTGCTCTGTCAAGAACCGACTTTGAACAAAGACCCTGGTATGATTATTCAACATTTAACCATAGAAAGGTTGATGCGTTCAGATTATCCATTGATGTTGAAAAAGAAACACATGGCGGAAAAGGGCTTTTAAGCGTTATCCCATACTACAGACATAACGAGATGGACCTCCATCCAGGATGGGGAATATTTAACATCGGCGGGAATAACTACAGGGGTTATCACTCTGAAACAAAGTTTCAGTCTTTTGGATTCCTTGCAAAATATCGTTATGATTTTGAGCCGATGAGAACAAGATTTATACTCGGAGTTGACCTTGATTACAGCCCCGGCGAGTATTTTGAAAGGAGAACCATCGTTGCCAGGGATGCCGCAACCCTTAAATACACATCCTATTCATACGATACATCTACAACCAATAATTATGATTTTGACGCAACATTCACAGGCATTTCTCCTTATCTGCATACAGAAGTGTCTCCGCTTGAAAATCTGAGATTAACCATTGGCGCCCGTTATGATGATATGTCGTATGACTACGAAACCCGCCTTGCAGCTAATGCAAACAGGCCTGAGTCCACTGAAAGATCGTTCAGCCATGTAAGCCCAAAAGCCGGCTTAACCTATTCATTTACAAAGGACATAAGCGCATTCGTTTCATACAATCACGGTTTCCGTGTGCCATCATCGGGCAATTTATTCAGAGGCAGCAACGGCACTGCTTCAACAGCAGTGAATTTAAAACCAATAAAGATTGATAGTTATGAAACAGGGGTAAAGACAGGATTTTTAGATAATCGCTTAACATTTGACGCATCTGTTTACCTGATGCAGAAACAAGATGATATTGTTTCATACAAGCCTACCGCATCAACTACCCAGAGCCTTAACGCAGGCAAGACAGAGCATAAAGGCATTGAAATAGCGCTTGGCATAAAGCCGATAAAAGATGTTGGACTGGATGTCAGTTATTCTTATGCAAAGCACACATATGAGGAATACAGGGTCTCTCCAACTGTAGATTACAGCGGCAAGGAAATACCTGTTGCGCCGAGACGGATTGCAAATACCCGCTTATACTATGCGCCTTCTATTTTTAACGGCGGCAGGGTTGAACTTGAATGGGTAAAGCTTGGAAGCTACTGGCTTGATGACGCAAATACTGAAAAGTATGACGGGCATGATTTATTAAATGCCAGGGCGTCTTATAAATTTAACCCCTCCTGGGAAATCTATGCAAAGGCGACAAATATTGCCGATGAAGATTATGCCGAAAGGGTGTCAAAATCATCAGGGCAATCCGCTCAATATGCATCAGGCCAGCCGCAAACATTTTTCACAGGAGTTGTTTACAACTGGGGGAATTAGATAAATGAAAATTACGAATTACGAATTACGAATTACGAAGGCAATATTTGCCGCTGTTCTGCTGTTGGCAAGTTATGCGGATTGTCAGGGAGGGGATGGCTCTTTTGCCGTTCCCTTCGGCATAAGCCACCCTGACAAAAAGGTGTCGCCGCCTGCTGTGGCAGCGTATGACGGAAAGATATTCATTTCTTATATCAGAGAGGAAGGCGATGTGTATATCACAACATTATCAGCGGACGGCAAAACTCTGATTGCGCCGGTAAAAGTGAATGACGCAGCCTCTCCTGCCAACGGAATCCACCAAAGCCCTGGTCTAACTGTGGGGACAAAGGGTGAAATCTACGTTACGTGGACAAGCCCCCGTGAAGGCGGTGAATTTGCGGCAGACATAAGATTTACATTTTCTACGGACGGCGGAAAGACATTTTCTCCGTCCGTAGCAGTGAATGATAATACGACACCCAGCTCCAGAGGGTTTGAATCCATTGCCACCGGCAAAAACGGAACTGTCTTTGTTGCATGGCTTGACGGAAGAGAGAAAAAACCGGGCGTCTCATCCGCATACTTTGCCAGTTCTGCAGACGGAGGAAAGACATTTGAAAAAAACATCAAGCTGGACGGCAATGCCTGCCCATGCTGCAGAACAGCCATAACATCAGGCGCAAATGGCGCTGTGTATGTTTCATGGCGAAAGGTTTTTGAAGGAGACATGCGCGACATGGCAGTAGCCGGCTCGGCGGATAATGGCAAAACATTTAAAGAACCGGTTGTGGTGAGCCAGGACCGGTGGGCTATTCAGGGCTGTCCTCATAGAGGGCCGTCAATGGATATTGATGAGAAGGGCATCCTTTATTACACATGGTATACGGAAGGAAGCGACGGCCTGCCAAGTATTTATCTTTCCGCCTCAAAGGATGGCGGCAAAACATTTTCAGCCAGACAGATATTGCCGATAGGCGAAAGGATTTTCCCCGACCATCCCAGACTAACTGTTGAAAAGAATGGGACAGTCTATTTAGTATGGGAGGAAAAGACGCCTGTTTTAAGCAAGATTATGTTTGCGTCCTACCGGGAGGGAAAAGGGTTTTCCAAACCGGAGCAGTTAAGCCAGGGTGTGAGAAGGTCTTATGAACCTCTGATATTAGCAGGTGATGACGGAACTGTTTATGCCGCATGGGGATACGATGAGATAAGGTTTTCAAAGGCGCTAATCAGGACAATGAAATGATAAGGGTGAGGTGTAATTATGTTTGAAATCATAGCAAAAGGCGGTTTTGTCATGGCGCCGTTCATTATATGTTCAGTCATATCATTCGCTGTCATCATAGACCGAAGCCTCTTTTGGCTGAAACAGCGAAAGGGAATTTCTGCTGAGGAGTTTTTAAAACTTGTTGAGGCAGGCAGAGAAAAAGGGCTTGCTGAAAAGACAAGCGAATCTTCTCTCATTCAAATGCTTGCCGCAGGGGTTGCAAACGGGGGGCCGTCGGCAAGTCTGGCAATGGAGTCGGCAGCGACAAAAGAAGTATTGCGGATGAAAAAATACCTCCCGGCAATGGACACAATAATAACGCTTGCACCGCTACTCGGTTTGCTTGGCACTATAATCGGGATGATACGGTCGTTTGATGTGATGAGCCTCGCAGGACTCGGCCAGCCGCATGCAGTGACAGGCGGCGTGGCAGAGGCGCTCATCGCCACGGCGACAGGTCTTACCGTTGCCATCATAACGCTTGTTCCATATAACTTTTTTCTCAATAAGGTTGAGAAGGCGGTTGAGGAGATGGAGCATTACGCAACAAGGCTTGAAATGATTTTAAGACAGCAGCAGGAGAAAGGCTCTTGAAAATACGGTCATTTGCAAAAACAAAGAAAAAGGCGCGCATCGAGATAATCCCGATGATTGACACCATGTTCTTTCTTCTGGTCTTTTTTATGATAGCTACCCTTTCCATGACTGTTATGCGCGGCATGCAGGTAAATCTGCCAAAGGCGGACGCAGTTAAGAAGGATATAAAAGAAAATCTCTCGGTGACTATTTCAAAGGATGGAAAAATTTATTTCAACAATAAAAAAGAAACAAGCATCCCGGAACTGCGAGGCGCGCTTGTTGCGGAGGTTTCGGCTAATCCGGATACTATGGTAATCATCAATGCGGACGAAGAAGTTCTGCACGGCAAAGTTGTAGAGGTAATGGATGAGATAAAGCTTTCCGGGGTGACTAAACTTGCAATAGCAACAAAACAGAAGGATAAAAAACAATGAGCAGCCTAAAAACTCCTTTTATTCTTTCTGTTTTATTTCATGGCATTGCGCTTTTTTCTCTGGCTGTTTTTTATCAGCCGGCAAAAAAGGCATTTATGAATATTGCGCCTCTTGAGTTTATACATCTACATCAGGAAGAGAAAGGCGTCCAACAAAGGCCAAAACAGGCCGCCATTACTAAAAAGGCAGAGGCTGTTCAACCTTCAAAAATGGAAGAAAAAGTTGCAACCGAAACTCCGCATGTTGACCATGCTCCATTGCCGGTGGTTCAGCAAGAGGCGGCCGCATCAATCAAAGCAAACGATGTTGAAGAGGATAGTAATGCAAAAAACAATTTCTCAGATAATGACAAAACCGGCGCAGGCAATGAGAGCAATCTGTTTGAGGCTATGGTAAAGAGCAGGATAGAAAAGGCTAAGTTCTATCCCCGCTGGGCAAGACAGAGGGGTTATGAGGGTGTTGTAGGCGTCCAGTTTGTAATCAAGCCTGACGGCAATGTTATCGGCGTTAAGGTGGTCAGGCCGTGCCATTGCGACATATTAAACAAAGCGGCGTGCGAAGCAATTATGAAGGCAGCGCCGTTTAGCCCAAGGCCAAAGGAGATGGAAAATAAAGAGATGGCCATGGATATAAATATCGGGTTCAGGCTGGAGTAAAAAGGACTCAAACCTTCAAACTTCATATTAGATATGATGTACAGAATGATAACAATTGGCAAGACAACTAAGAATGGCCTTTGAAGGGTATGTTGATAACCGAATAATGAAGGTTTGCCCCTATTTTCTTATTCAGATTATAAAATCGCCTTGAAAGAAATAAATACATCAGCTAATATTAAAATTATAGAAGGGTGGCCATGTTATTTGAATATATTCAACGGGCTTTGGAAACAGCAGAATATAAGAAATTGG
>JACRNK010000138.1 GCA_016234985.1 Deltaproteobacteria bacterium | reverse complement strand
TTGTTTTGAATCGCCTGCTGGAGTTCTATCCAGTGGTCTATCTTAACCCCGTCAACAGCAAGGATTGTATCGCCGGCTTTCAGCCCTGCCTTTTCAGCGGGAAATCCTGCGGCGAGCCCGCCTACCGTGGGGCTCATGGGAGGAAAAAATCCGCTGATTCCGCCGCCGGTTTGAGAAGATGTCTCAGGCGTCAATTGAACCTCTTTAAGTTCTCCGTCTCTTTTGCTAACAAGCTTGAGCGATTTGTTCGGCTTGGAAATAATAACCGTATTAAGCCCTTCCCAGTTCCTAATATTTTTGCCGCCTATTGATTGTATTACATCGCCCTTTTTCAAGCCTGTCTTGTCCGCGGCCTCGCTATGCGGAACATAGCCGACTGCCGGCTCTTTATCTAAATACGCAGGGACTTGAATCCCGATAAGATATATAAGCGGCAAAAGCGCAAATGCCAGAATAAGGTTCATTATCGGCCCGGCAACAACTATTGCCGCCTTTTTTGAGATAGGCTTGTTGGCGAATGATTTTTCATTCTCTTCAGGCTTAACCTCTTCATCAGTTGATTCGCCCACCATTTTTACATAGCCTCCAAGCGGAAGCGCGGAAATAAGATATTCCGTCTCTCCCCTTTTGATGCCGATGAGCTTCGGCCCGAAGCCAAGGGAAAATTTCAGAACCCCCACGCCTGAGATCTTTGCAATGATAAAGTGGCCAAGCTCGTGGATAAAAACCAGAATGCCGAGAACTATTAAGAATGATATTAGTGTTGTCATTGTATCCCCTTTTTTATTATTTCCTTTGCCATTTTCCTTGCTTCCCTATCCGCCTCCAATATCTGATTCAGTTTCGGATTTTGGGCTTTTGATTTTTGCTTTTGATATTTTTCCATTACGGTTTTCACAATCTTGGTTATATCTGTAAATTTAATCTCTCGCCGTAAAAACGCCTCCACTGCAACTTCATCGGCGGCATTCAAGACCGCCGGCATTAAACCGCCTGCCTCCATTGCCGCGTATGCAAGCCTGAGCGCAGGAAATCTTTTTGTGTCCGGCTCTATAAAGGTAAGATTATCCATTTTGCAAAGATTGAGCGGCGCAACCCCGCAGTCAACCCTTTTGTCAGGATAGGAAAGGGCGTAAGAGATAGGCCCCTTCATGTCCGTGGGCCCAAGCTGCGCTACGATTGAGCCGTCAACATATTCCACCATAGAATGGACAATGCTCTGAGGATGGATATGCACGTTTATTTTTTCCGGCGGCATGTCAAAAAGCCACATGGCCTCAATCACCTCCAGGCCTTTATTCATAAGCGTTGCAGAGTCTATGGTAACCTTTTTCCCCATCTTCCATTTTGGATGATTTAGCGCCTGTTTTGGCGTAATGCCTGATAATTTTTTGAGCGGCAAATTTAAAAACGGCCCGCCGGATGCCGTGAGTATGAGTCTTTTTATATCATCTCTTTTATGGCCTACAAGGGATTGAAATATGGCGCTGTGCTCGCTGTCAATGGGAAGAAGGTTGATTTTATTTTTCCTCGCCTCCTCCATCACCAATTGGCCTGCCATAACCAGAACCTCTTTATTCGCAAGGGCAATGTCTTTTCGCGCCCTGATTGCGGCCAGGGTTGGCGCAAGGCCGGACGCTCCAACCAGCGCAGAGACTACCATGTCTGCGCCGTTGCAGGCAGCTACTTCAAGCAAACCGTCATTGCCGAAGCAAACCTTAGGCGAATAAGACGCCCCTCTTTTTAATTCCAGAATATCTTTTTCATCTGTTAGCGAGATAACCTTCGGCTTAAACTCCTCCACCTGTTTTCTGAACAGTTCTTTATTTTTGCCTGCTGCAATGGCTGTTATCTTAAACCTACCAGGATGCCTTCTGACAATCTCAAGGGCGCTCCGGCCTATTGAACCTGTTGAGCCGAGGATTGCAAGTTTTTTTATATTAGCCATAAAAAAATAGGTCTTATACGACCCATAAGACTTATTAGCGCCATACCAGATAATAATACAAACATGGCACGGTAAATATCAGGCTGTCTATCCTGTCTAATGCCCCGCCGTGACCGGGAAGGATGCTTCCTGAATCCTTCACGCCTGCGCTTCTCTTGATAAGCGACTCAAACAGGTCGCTTAATTGGCCTAATATGCCTAT
>JACRNK010000156.1 GCA_016234985.1 Deltaproteobacteria bacterium | reverse complement strand
GACCTGATAATCTCGGATGTGAATATGCCTGAAATGGACGGTATAATTTTTTATCTCGCCATTTTAGAGAATTTTCCTGAGATGAGGAAGAGGATATTATTTGTGACCGGCGGTTTAACCAACGAGGTCGTGGCATTTTTTAAAAAATATGGCTGTAAATATATTGCCAAACCAAATTTATTTAACGAATCGGGTTTGCTTGACCAGATAAAGTGTATGTTGGATAAATAGGAGGATGATGCTATGTATGGTAAGAAATTTACCCCCCCCGAAAAATTTGACTATAAACACAGCAGCATTAGCAGGAGACTGGCTGCGCTTACAATCGATGCCATAATATTTATACCGGTTTTTATTGCAATGGATATGGCTGCCCAAGCCTTTGGCATCGCAGCCGGAGAATACAACTACTATATAAAAATGGAGTTCAGGATTATTGCCACAATCGTCTCTATAATGCTATGGATTGCCTATTTTGCTCTTTTTGAAGGAACTACGGGGCAGACTATCGGCAAGATGATTTGCGGAATCAAGGTGGTGATGGAAGACGGGAGTCCATACCGCATGGAGGATGCATTCATACGCAATTTGCTGCGGATAATTGATGGCTTGGGAGTCGGCGCCTTTTTTGTAATCCGTTCGCCCAAAAAGCAGCGTCTCGGAGATAAGGTAACAGAAACAATCGTTGTGAGGAAGTAACTGCCAGATTAACAGAAGAGCCTCTTGCAAAACTCGTCATTCCGGCAATCCTTAAGCCGGAATCCAGAGGTTTTTTAAGACAAAGATACTGGATTCCGGCTAAAAACACGCCGGAATGACGACTATTTTAGACTTTTGCAAGAACCTCGTAACACTGTCAAAATTGAATATTCGGCCTGATGACTATCTGAAAATTGTCCTTATCCGCTCTTGTTGCAAGAGAGCCGCTATACCTTTCTTTCGCTTCCCAGATAAAACCCAAAGCCATGGAAAAGCCTATCTGCTCTTCCTTAAGCGGCCATTTTTTATCCACTATAAACGAATGCCGGACAGGTTTTAGAGTTTTGCTGTCCATGTCATAGATGTATTCAAAGCCGCTGTTGTCTATTATTGAATATGGAGACGCCTCAAAATCAAGACGGCTGCGCCTGAGTGACACATAAAGCACATCCTTGATATTCGGATTGTTGTGCATCTTTACGCCTGCCCTGAAACTCCAGTGAAGGTCGTGGGTTGGAAATTTTCTGTCTCCTTTAATCTTCCATTCTAATTCATACCAGTCGTCCCTTATAAGGACGTTATCATGGATGTTGTAATTGCCTGCGCTTACGAGATACCCCATATAGCCGAAGTTTCCCTGCTTATGTTTTTCGCCGGGCCTTGAAAAACTCACAACATTGCCGAGAAAGAGCGATAAGGAATACGGCTCATCGAAACCTGCGGTTATTGCCTTAACCAGATTAAGATCATTCGTAATCTCCCCGCTTTTATATACATCCGGCGAATCCTTCTTAATCATTACGCCGAGTTCAGGCATGGGAAACACAGCCGCTTCCAGAACAAGAAATCTCGGTATGTAAGAACTGAAGAGAAGGTCTCTGTATATCTCTATCTCTGCCTTCTCGCCGGCGTCAGGTATCGGCGTGTCGGTCAGCGCTACATAAAGTCCGATATTTGAATAATAGGCGTCAAGCTCGTATTCAAGGCTGACTCTTTTATTTTCAGTTGCCTCTTTTTTTGGGGCTTCAATATCCTCTGCAAATAAAGAGGCCATGGTAAGCTGTAAAAAGACCAATATGATTATTAGCCTTAGCAAATAAAATCCTCTCATTATTATTGCTTCAAAAACTTCACCTTTTCCTTTAATCCTGATGATACCGTTATCCTTCCATCCGCGTCAATTATCAATCCTTCCACATCAGGCAGTTTTTCTATCAGTTTCATGCCCTCGTCAGGCCCCATAACAAATATTGCTGTTGACAACGCATCTGCAAGCATCGGGTCTTTTGCCGCTATTGTTACGCCCCTGCATTTATTTGCCGGGAAACCAGTGGAAGGGTCCATAATATGATGGTATCTTGCGCCGTCCTTTATAAAAAACCTTTCGTAGTCACCGGATGTGGCAATTGCCGTATTTTGAGCCTTAATAGTTCCAATAATCTTATCCTTTTCACGCGGGTTTTGAATGCCTATCAGCCACGGCTCGTCATCCGGTTCCTGAAATACAACCATATCGCCGCCGGCATGAACAATGCCTTTCTTAATGCCATGTCTTTTTAAAACATCTGCCGCCTTTCCGACAATATACCCCTTGGCAATACCGCCAAGGTTTATCCTCATTCCATGTTTGGCAAGCCTGGCTGTGTTATTTTTTTTATCAACTATTATCTGACGGTAATCTATAAGGGGAAGAAGTTTTTTTACTTGCTCCCGGGATGGCGGTGTCAACTCTCCTTTATCATCCTTTGTAAAATGCCAAACATTCCCAAGCGCACCCATTGTCGCATCAAATGTGCCGCCAGTCAAACGAGAAACCTCTAAAGCTGCCTC
This sequence comes from Deltaproteobacteria bacterium, assembly GCA_016234985.1. GTDB lineage: Bacteria > Desulfobacterota > GWC2-55-46 > UBA9637 > UBA9637 > JACRNJ01. Next base: position 423 of record JACRNK010000156.1, on the reverse strand, counting down.
TATTACTTCAAAAGTTTCAATAGAAACATGCGCCGCCTCTTTGCCTGCCGCCGCATTTACCCTTGAAACATCGCTTTCCTCTTTGTAATGGCTCATCAGGCCTTCAAGCCTTTTAATCTCTTCAAATGCAGCGCCTGCCGCCGCATTCAGCCTTGCCTCATCCTTTCCTACAATGGTAATCTCTACAACAGTCCCCATGAGGGTCCTGGTGTATTTTATTTCAAGGGGTTTTTTGTTATAAGCGGATAATGCAATGATTGAAAAGATAAAGATGACCGCTGCAATTGCAGCAGTGGTTGGTTTCAAAACTCTTCTTCCTCAGCCTCTGTCTTTTCCAAAATAGCCAGCCCCGGTTCTTCCTCGTAACGTTTTCTGGCGCCTTTTTCTCTTTCATCCTTTGATTTGCAGTCTATGCAAACCTTT
>JACRNK010000076.1 GCA_016234985.1 Deltaproteobacteria bacterium | reverse complement strand
GTTCTTGGGAGGACAAACAACCCCCTAAATCCCCCTTTGTTAAGGGGGACTAAGGGGGTTGTTCCCTTTAAGGGAGAGTGTTTGTTAATCTGTTTTTTTCTTGCCAGCAGTTTGGCAAATGCAGTAAGCCAGGGCAGGGGCGCGGATAAATAACTCATAACGGTACTTCAATATTTTCAACTATCTCCTGTATGTGCGTTTCAATATCTTCTGTCTCTCCTTCTGTGGTTTGAATCACCCTGTGGCTGAATACAGGTATTGAAAGTTTTTTAATATCATCAGGGATACAGTAGGTTCTTCCCTCTACGAGGGCGAATGCCTGCGCAGCGCGATAAAGCATCATGGCTCCGCGCGGGCTTACCCCCAATTGCAGCCTGTTGGATTTTCTTGTGGCATCTACAATCTCAAGAATATAATTTACCAGTTCATCATCCACCTTTATTTTATCCACCATTGTCTGGAGGTGCATGACCTCGTCTGTGGACAGGACAGGGGCAAGGTGCTGCGGTTGAAGGTCGCCGGAAGGAGACAGAAGTATTTTCTTTTCAGCCTCTCTTTCAGGATAGCCTATCCTTATCCTCATCATAAACCTGTCAAGCTGAGACTCCGGCAGCGGATATGTGCCTTCGTATTCCAGCGGATTTTGCGTTGCAATAACCATGAAAGGCTCCGGCAGCGGATGAGTTGTCTTGTCAACAGAGACCTGTCTGTCATTCATTGCCTCAAGCAAAGAGCTCTGTGTCTTTGGCGTTGTCCGGTTTATCTCGTCCGCCAGTATAATATGGGCAAAGATAGGGCCGGGTTTAAATTCAAACAGATGTTTTTCCTGGTTGTAAATGGTAACGCCTGTAATGTCAGAGGGGAGGAGGTCGCTGGTAAACTGGATTCTCTGAAAGGTGCAGTTTATTGACCTGGCAAGACCATGTGCAAGGGTTGTCTTGCCTATGCCCGGGACATCTTCTATAAGCAGATGCCCTTTGGCAATAAGGGCTGTTATAGCCTGCTTGATAACATCCGGTTTTCCTTTGATTATCTTTTCAAGGTTTTGCTGTAAAGAAGCAATTTTGGCTGCAATATCCTTGATAGGTGTTTCCATGCTCAAAATTGTATCAGAGCGGAATACGCCAGTCAACACTTGACAAATTACATATCAAAATATATAGTAAGCACTTACTAACTATCTGTAAACGTTTTAAGGTGATCAGGCATGAGCTTCGCTCACAAAGAAGGATGAAAATCAACCCCACCCTCACCTTAATCCTCTCCCTGAGGGAGAGGAAGAAAAGAGGGGAATCCTTTCTCTGAAGGAGAGGAACTCCTCTTATTCCCTCCCCTTCAAGGGGAGGGTTAGGGCGGGGATGGGAGAAACAAGGCATTTTCGGGGCAAACCATGTCCAAAAAAAGATTGACGGCAAAAGAGAGAAGCAGTCAGATTGTAAAAGTTGCCATGAGGCTTTTTTCGCAGAAGGGCTTCAAGGGAACCACTACAAGGGAGATAGCAGAAAAGGCCGGGATCAGCGAGGCAATCATTTTCAGACACTTCGCCAAAAAAGAAGCCCTTTATTCTGCTATAATTGACATGCAGTGCAATGACAGACAGGGGCAGTCGGTCATGATGAAAAAATTAGAAGGCAAAGAGGGAAGGGATGTATTCAGAGAAATAGCCGTTTATCTTATGCAAAAGCACGAGGACGACCCCGCATTTATGAAACTGCTTATGTTCAGCGCATTGGAAGGGTCAAATCTTTCCGATATGTTTATAAAAACAAGGGGACTGGAAATAATGGATTATTTGGCGAAGTATATTGGCAGCCTTATAAAAGATGGAAGCTTCAGAAAGGTAAATGCGCATCTGGCAGCAAGGGCGTTTCTGGGCATGGTTCTTCATTACAGCATGACACAGGAGGTTTATGGCATGAAAAAATTTTTCAAAATGCCTATAAGAAAGGTGGCGGATACATTTGTGGATATATTTTTTGAAGGTATAGAGAGGAGGAGGGTATGAAAATTTCAAATTTTAAATTTCAAATTTCAAATTTCAAAAGATTTTTAT
>JACRNK010000155.1:4057-7436 GCA_016234985.1 Deltaproteobacteria bacterium | reverse complement strand
ATTCTTCTCTATTTCTTTTTTATATATTATCTCGCCGCAAAATTCGCACTTAACCCACAACCCGCTGGGAACCCGCACCCTTTTCCCTTCCGGCCGCACAGAAGAATCTATTTCCTTTTCCTTCTTAATAAGCATAGTCTCTCCGTTTTACAGATTTCAAATCTCAAATTTGAAATTTGAAATCATATTTGTATCACATCTCCCTGCTTCAAAACATGAATCCTTTTGCTGTTTAGCTGGGCAATCTCCTTCTCTATTATATCCAGATACTGCGGCTTCATGTGGAACACATATGCAGGAATTTTCTTGTCGCCGACCTTTTTTAATTCCTCAGCCATGCCGTTTACCGTCAGATGGCCGCTTATGTCCGCCAGTTCCGCCATGCTGTTTGGAAAAGATGCCTCTATAAATATAGCCTTGAGATTATCCTCCTGTTCGGCAACCTCCCATATCCAATCAGTGCGGCCCGTATCCCCTGTGTAAACAATGGCTCCATCCTTATCCTTTATTATATAACCGGTCGCCTCAACAGTATGATTTACCCTTACGGGTTTTACAGTCAACGAGCCGATGGATAATTCTTCTTTCCCCCTGACAGGCAAAAACTTCAGTATCGGCCCGTTCATGGACGGGATAGTGGTAAAATCAGGCCAGATTATATTGTTCAATATGTTGGCCCTGAGTATATCCAGAACACCGTGAGCGCTTATCAGATTTATATGCCCATTCCTTTTGCCTGTCACATTATCCGCCAGAAACTGTATGTCCTTTATATGGTCAAGATGGGTATGGGTTATAATAATATTGTTTATCTTAAGCTGCTCCTCAACACTCAGCACCGAAACCACTGTGCCGGCATCCAGAAGCGTATCGTCATTGATGAGAAAACCGCTGGTCTTATAACCTGGCATTTCAGCGCCGTAGCAACCGAGAACCTTAAGTTTCATAAAACCCCCTGCTGTTAATTATGAATTATGAATTACGAATTAAATTAGGGTTTTCTCATTCTTAATCCCTAATTCCTAATTCGTAATTGCCTTTTAAATCTTCCCCGACCCCTTTTCTATTTCCAGGAAATCAAGGAATTTGAGCTTGTGCAAGCCTTTTATGTTTATGGCCTTTTCTTCCAACGTGACTATATTTGCCTGAGACAATCTTTCCATCAAACCCTTTACTGCATGGACATCAATACCTGCTTCATGCGCAAGCTCCATGGGCGTTATGCCTACCCTTATGCAATTTCCATCTTTTATGCCGCCGGTCTCGGCCATGCGCATAAGTATATGGACGATCCTGCTCATATTGTCCCTGAGCATAAGGCTTTCTATCTTTTCATTTGCCTCTAAAAGGCGGCCGGCAAGTTTTTTTATTATCTTCAGCGCAATATTAGTATTTGTGATTATCATATTTCCAAAGGTGTGAGGCTCTATAACAATAAGCAGGCTGTCTTCCACTACCTCTGCTGTTGCAGAGCGCGGCTTATCAAGCAACGTTGCCATCTCTCCCAAAAAATCTCCTGAACCGAGCACAGCAAGCGTCTTTTCTGCCTCTCCAATCTGTTTTGTTATCTTAACCTTTCCATTATGGATGACATACATCTCTTTGTTGAGTTCGCCGTCCCTGAAAAGGACAGCGCCCTTTGGAAAATTCCTGCCGAATTTCTGAAGCGTCAAATCATCGCCTATCATAAGCCGCCGCCTATCTCCCCTTGTTCAAACGCCTTAACAAATGCCAGCGCAACATCCCTGTCAAACTGGGTGCCTGCGTATTTTTTTATTTCATCGATTGCTGTTTGATGCGGAAGCCCTTTTCTGTAAGGCCGTGTGCTGGTCATGGCGTCATAAGTATCGGCAACAGATATTATCCTGGCAATGACGGGAATCTCTCCGTCCTTTAATCCATCCGGATACCCCTTGCCGTCAGGCCGCTCGTGGTGATATTTCATGCCCGGAATTAAGTCATTCAACTGCTTTACATGCCGCATAATATCAGCGCCCATCATCGGATGCATCTTCATAAGTTCTGCCTCATTATCATCTAATTTTCCCGGCTTTCGGAGCACACTGTCGTCAACGCCTATCTTTCCTATATCATGCAGGATGGCGGAAAGTTTTAAAAACTCCAACTCTTTTGGCGTAAGGTTCAGATATTTAGCCGCCGCAAGGCTGTAGTGAACCACCCGTTTTGTGTGGCCGCCGGTATACGGGTCGCGTTTTTCTATTGCCTCTGCCAGCGCCTCTGCCACGGCAAAGAATGTCTCCCTTATCTCTTCATAAAGCCGCGCATTGTCAAGGGCTATGGCAACCTGGTTTGAGAAAAGTTGAAAGAGTTTTATATCGTCATCTGCAAATATTCCCTCCAGCCTATTTATTGCCTGCAGCACGCCTATAACCTTATCCTTTACCTTTACAGGAACGCAAACCATATCCCTTGTAATAAATTCGGTCTTTTGATCTGCTGATTTATAAAACCGCGGGTCTTTGCTTACATCCTTAATCAATAACGGTTCTCCATGCTCGGCAACCCACCCTGCAATACCCTCGCCTATCTTTAACCGTATCTCCTTAACCTTGTCTCCTTTATCGCCAAGCGCCACCTCAAAATAGAGCTCTCTATTTTCATCATCCACAAGCAGGAGCGAGCCAACCTCTGCATTCATAAGAAACGTTATCGCCTCCATTGCCCTTTTTCTTATGACCTTCTGGTCAAGGGTGGAATTGAGAAGCGTGCCGACCTCTGCAAGGGTTGTAAACTGTTTTACAGACCGTTCAAGCTCAAGAAATAGCCTTGTTTTTTCAAGGATTGTAGCTATACGGAGGGCCAGAGCGGAAAGGATAGCCAAATCTCTCTTTTCAAAAGGCTGCCCTTCTTTTTTATTCAGCACCTCTATTACGCCTATAATGCCCTTTTTTGCCTTCAACGGCACACCCAACATATCCTGCGGCACATATTTTGTTTTACTGCCAAATTCCTTGTTCCAGATGGGGTCGTTTACCACTTCATTGGCAACATAGGGCATGCCTGTTCTGGCAATCCACCCGGCAATGCCGTCGCAAACGTTCATCTTTTCCCCTCTTAACCGGTCTGCAACAGGGCCTTTGACAACCTCAAACACAAGCTCGCCATTGTCATCAAGCCTGTAAAGCGTGCCGGCGTCAGCGTCAATGGTCTTTATCACCATATCCATAATGCGGTCCAGCATCGCCTTTATATCCACCGCCTCAAGTGTGATGCTGTCAATCTCACGGTATATGGCAAGCTCGGTTTCTATAAGCCTGAAACTTTTTTTCAACTCGGCATTTTCCAGCTCCTTCTGGATAAATCTTTCGCCAATCAGCCGCGACTCCGCCTCAAGGGTTTTTATCCTGGCCTCGCAGCT